>JAMOPK010000189.1 GCA_027064565.1 Caldifarciminota bacterium
GAACCATATCGGAAGCATAACACTGCTGGACGGCTGAACGGTAAGGGGCAGCGAGGTATCCGGGCCAAACGCCTCCGATGAGATGGAAATCGAGTCGATGGAAAGCTCTCCATCACCGGTATTTTCGATCCGCAGGTATTGTGTGGCCGTATCTCCTGTCGGCACCGAACCGAAATCCACAACCGTATCGGGGACGTTGATGTCAGGTGTCCCGTTTCCGCCGGGGGATATTTTGAAGAATGACCATCCTGTCGGTGAATTTGGGTTTCTCGCCGTTACCCACAGGTATTGTCCATCCCACGCCGCTCCGGTTGGGCGTGAGCCGGGAGATGGAAATGAGGATAGCACCTGCCCGCTGACAGTATCGATCTGATAAATCGTGTCCGCGTAGTAATCGACCATCCACAGGGATGAACCGTCGAAAGCGAGTCCCCATGGTTGCGTGTTAGGGGCCGTGAAGGAACGAATCAGGTTACCGCTATCGGGATCAAGCTGGTAGATCGCTCCGTCCGGATCGTAATAGACGCCGGCCCACAGGTGATGACCGTCAAACGTAAGGCCTGCCATGTAATGTTTCGGCGTAAGGAACGAATCGATGACGTTGCCCTGCAGGTCGAGTTTGTAGATGTGGTGATCGTTGCCCATGTAATGGTGCAGATAGTAGAGATTCTGACCGTCGTAAGCCAATCCGTAGCAATCGTCTCTCGGAGCGGGTATCGTGTCCACGAGCGCACCGGTGGCAGTGTCCACCTCGAAGATAAAGATGTCGTTTCCGCTGGCATAAAGTCCGCTCCACAGGTGCTCTCCGTCGAACGTCAGTCCGCCTGACCTGCGCGGCGCCGGCAAGACCTTCACCACGCTCTGACCGTTGAGCGTGGTCGCAAGAGCCATCAGCACAAAGAGTTTTCTCATAGCTTACCTCCACGATTTGTGAAAGGGTAAATCATGGAGGCTTCACACGCAACAGATTGAAGTTATAGATGGCAGGGCGGCAGGGCTCGACGACCAGTTCTTATTCCCAAAACGATTTAAGCACGTTCTTTCTGATTTGACTTTGAGAAGGATTCAACGGCCGAAAGATCAAGGTTTTTCGGCATCGCTGGAATGACTCATGGACTGCTGTTTTCTTTCTTCACTTTTCTGCTGTATCCATCTGAGGACTTTTATAAACCTTTTCTTTTTACGCCATATCAAATACTTCTCGAAGTGTGAGATTTCGTTACTGTGTAGTCGTGCAAATTCCTCAAGTAACCGCTTTTCTGCATCTGCCAGATTGAGCAGAAAAGCATCAAACTGATTCAACTCCTTCATGGCCTCTCACCTCCACCGTCGATAAATTATAATAAACATAAGCTTTCCATCAAGCAATAGTTAGCGTCTTATCCACTCAAATTTCGTTTCGGAACATAGAGCGTTCATGGAACTATAAAACGCCCAATGGATTGTGTTTACTTCAGAACTCCACGTGAAAGACATGGCAGCTTTAACTGGAATTGCCAGAAATTATTGGCACCAATTGTCGAAAACTGAATGGGATATCCCAGCCTGTAGAACTAACAAAAAATCGTTAAATTGAGGTTTTAGCGGACTTTTCAAATAGACCTTTTAACGAGTTTATTTTTGAACTCATTGGCCCATGAGGAGCCTTTATCAAGTGTCAATCTCACGGCCTAATTTGTAATTTACGCCGTAATCAACTAAAATCACCGCCAAAGAGAGGTGAGGGCTATGATGTTAGACAAAGAGGCCATAGAGGAATTGGTAGAAAAACTCGTTGAGCCTATACTGGAAGCACGGGGCATGACACTCGTTGACCTCGAACTCGTCGGAACTGGCGGTCGCAAAATACTTAAAGTGTTTATTGATAAGCCCGGAGGCGTTACAATAAGTGACTGTCAGAAGGTGTCCAATGAACTCTCGCTTGTGATGGATGAGGTTGACCCTATCCCCGGTCCCTACATACTCGAAGTATCCTCACCGGGACTGGACAGGGTATTGAAGAAGGAGAGGGAACTTCGCTGGGCACAGGGGCGTAAGGTTAGAATTATTACTCTTGGTGGTGAAAAACGTGGCATTTTGCTGGAGGTAAATGAGAGCGAAATAGTCTTAGAAAGAGCCGGCAATCAGGAACATTTTGGAAGAGACGAAATTTTGAAAATCCAGCTTGACGAAATTGGAGAGTGAGAAAATGGGAAGTGAAATTGTTGAACTTATCAATTTGATAACGAGAAGGAGGCGCCTTGACAGGGACTTCGTGACTCGCACCCTTCGTGACGCCATCCTCACAACTGTCAAAAAGAAGAAAGGGATGGATTATCCCATAGAGGTCGAAATCGACTCACGGAGGGGAGACCTGCACATATACGTTCAAAAAGAAATCGTGAAGGAAGTCACCGATCCCGACCGTCAGATATCCATCGAGGAAGCCAGAAAGATCGAC
>JAMOPK010000190.1 GCA_027064565.1 Caldifarciminota bacterium
AATACGAGGAATACACTTACCGCTCAATCAGGGTGAGCGTGTTGAGAGTCTCGCCTGATAGGTTCAGGTTCGAGTATCACACTTCAAGGAAGCCGATGACCCCGGAGGAATGGCTTGCCGCAACCAATGGTGTGGCAGTCATAAACGCCGGGATGTATGCCGAAGACAATTTCCAGCACGTCGGCGAGGTGGTGTTCAGGAACAACAGGATGCCCTCCATCCCGATGAAGGGCTATCAGGGCATCTTTGCCTTCGATCCCCGCTATCCCGGATTCCCGAAAGCCGCAATTTTCGACCTGAACTGCACGCCTCTGACCTACATCAAGCAGAATTACCGCTCCTACATCCAGAACATGCGATTCACGAGCTGTGTAGACGGCGAACAGCTGTGGCACAGGTGGAAGAAATCGCATTCCATGTCGATACTGGGACAGGACAGCGCCGGCAACATCCTCCTGATCTTCACGCCTTCTGACATATCGCCACGCAATTTCCGGGAACTGCTCCGCAATCTCGGCGTTGGCCTCAAAAATTCGGTCTATCTGGAGGGCGGAAAGGAGGCCGGCATGGCAGTTGAATACGGCAGGTTCAAATTTGTTGGTTTTTCAAGGGGAAAGCCTTTCCCCATCCCCAACGTCATAACTGTGCATCCCCTTAAGGAGGATTGAGCCATGAGAAAGATGGACGAAGTTGTGGCACTTGCAAAAAGGAAACCGCGCCGCAGGATGGCGGTTTCCGCACCTGAAGGTTTGAACGTCCTCGAAGGCCTGAAGATGGCCTACGAACTTGTCGAACCTATCCTTGTCGGTGACAGGGATAAGCTCCTGCCTCTCATGGAACAGGTTGGTCTTGAAGCTGAAATCGTGGACGTCAAAGACCCGGTAGCCGCCGCACACGAAGCCGTGAAACTCGTCAGCAGTGGCAAAGCCGACCTGATTATGAAGGGCAAGACCGATACCCCGAACTTCCTGAGGGCCGTCCTGAACAAGGAATACGGCCTTCGCACCGGCAGGCTCCTCTCGCACGTCACCATCATGGAAATCCCGGCCTATCACAAGCTCCTTTTCGTCACGGATGCCGGGATGAACATCCGACCGGACTACGCCCAGAAGGTTGACATCCTGAACAACGCTCTGGACGTTCTGAGGGCGCTGGGCTACGATGAGATCAAGGTTGCGGCGGTGGCATCGATCGAGGCGCTTCACCACGACATGCCTGAGACTTATGACGCCGCCATGCTTTCCAAGGCCGCACAGAGGGGTCAGTTTGGCGGCGGTGTGCTTGTCGAGGGGCCGCTCGGTTTCGACATCGCCATCTCAAAGGAATCGGCCGAGATCAAGAAGATCAAAAGCCCCGTGGCCGGCGATGCCGACCTGATACTCGTTCCGGATGTGGCCTCAGGCAACATCATGGCAAAGGCCATCATCTATTTCGGCAATGCGAAAAGCGGAGGGATAATCGTCGGGGCCAGTGCCCCGGTCGTCCTGCTATCCCGTGCCGACACGCCTGAGCAGAAGTTCTATTCCATCGCCTTTGCGCTCGCAACCATAGGGTGAAGCCATGTTCGACAGCGAAAGGGCCTTTGAATACCTGAAGGAGCTTGCTTTTGAACGGCAGGCGGGCGCCGAATCCGAGCGTCGGGCAGCGGAGATTATCGCAGCACATCTGGAGGAGTTCGGCCTGAAACCACATTTCGAGGAATTCCCGCTGTGGACTTTCGAGAAAGGGGAAGGCTGGCTTGAGGTGAACGGCAAGGGTTTCCCGGCAAGGCCTTACTCCCTGACCGACCCCTTCGACGTGGAAGCTGAGATCGTTTTCGTCGAATCGGTTGATTTCGTGCGGCGTAGCGATGTCGAGGGCAAATTGGCCGTCGTCTATCAGGGCGTCAACACGAAGGACTATTTTCGGCTCATGGAGCTTGGCGTCGCCGGTATCATCCGCATCTCCAGTCCGCACAGGGACATCCAGACCGGACACCTCTCCCAGAAAGCGGCTGAGGAGGGGCGCATAATCCCGGTTACCTCGGTCTCCTATGAGGCCGGGATGGCGCTGCTGAACGCTTCCAGAGCGCACATCTACGGCGATTTCAGGCGGATCAGGTCTAAGGGCCTGAACGTGATTGCGGATTACGGAGACGGCGATGAGATCGTTCTGGTCACCGCCCATTACGACACCGTTGCCTATTCGCCGGGAGTGAGCGATAACGGCGGTGGAACCGCCGTCCTGATTGAGCTCGCACGGGGACTGGCGGAATCCGGCAGGCAGTTCAGGAGAAAAGTCAGGTTCATCTGGTTCAGCGGCGAGGAGTTAGGGCTTGTGGGAAGCTTTGCCTACCAAAAATCGCACAGGGATGAGCTCAGGGACATCGTCTATCAGGTCAACGTTGACGTGGTCGGCGATGCGCTGGGCCACAACAGGGCGATCGTCACGGCCTGCCGC
>JAMOPK010000191.1 GCA_027064565.1 Caldifarciminota bacterium
GACGAAACGCTTATCGTCCAATCCGGCAAACCGGTCGGCGTGTTTAAGACCCATCCTTGGGCGCCCCGCGTGCTCATCGCAAACTCCAATCTCGTCCCCAAATGGGCCACGTGGGAGTATTTCCGTGAACTTGAGGAGCGCGGCCTCATCATGTATGGCCAGATGACGGCCGGGAGCTGGATTTACATCGGGACTCAGGGCATCCTTCAGGGCACCTATGAGACGTTTTACGCCGCTGCAAGGAAACATTTTGGTGGTGATCTGAAGGGAAAGATAGTCCTCACCGCCGGACTCGGCGAAATGGGCGGTGCTCAGCCGCTTGCCGCAACCCTGAACTTAGGCGTCATGATCGCCGTTGAAGTCAACCCATGGGCGATAGAGCGCCGAATCAAGACCGGCTACCTCGACACCTGGACGGACGACATCGACAAAGCTCTTAAAATGGCCGAAGAAGCCGCCAGAAAGGGTGAGCCTCTCTCCATAGGCCTGCTTGGAAACGCCGCAGAGGTGCATCCCGAACTTGTAAAGCGCGGGTTTGTTCCGGACGTCCTCACCGATCAGGTTGCCGCGCACGACCCGCTGAACGGTTACATCCCCAAAGGCCTCACGGTCGAGGAGGCGGAGGAACTGCGCCGCAAGGACCCGGACGATTACCTCAAACGTGTGGCTGAATCGGCGGCCGAGCACGTTGAAGCGATGCTCGCCATGCAGAAGGCCGGCGCTGTTACCTTCGAATATGGCAACAACCTGCGCCGACTCGCTTATGACAGTGGCGTAGAAAACGCTTTTGACATTCAGGGCTATGTGCCGGCGTTCATCCGTGACCTCTTCGCGGAAGGAAAGGGGCCGTTCAGATGGGTGGCGCTCTCCGGTGAGCCTGAGGACATCTACAAAACCGACCGCAAGGTGCTCGAACTGTTCCCTTACGATGACCATCTGAAAAGGTGGATCGAACTGGCCCAGAAAAAGGTCAAATGGCAGGGTCTGCCCGCCAGGATCTGCTGGCTCGGGCAGGGCGAGCGCGCCGAGTTCGGGCTTGCCATAAATGAGATGGTGCGCAAGGGTGAGCTCGTCGCACCGATAGTCATCGGGCGCGACCATCACGACACCGGCTCGGTGGCATCACCTTATCGCGAAACCGAGGCGATGAAAGATGGCTCCGACGCCATTGCCGACTGGCCAATACTCAACGCCATGCTGAACGTGGCTTCAGGCGCCACATGGGTATCGTTCCACCACGGCGGCGGGGTCGGCATCGGCTATTCCCTCCATGCCGGCATGGTGATCGTAGCGGATGGCACGAAGGAGATGGACGAAAGGCTTTACCGTGTCCTCACAAATGACCCCGGCATCGGAGTTGTCAGACACGCTGATGCAGGTTACGAAATCGCAAAGGAGACGGCAAAGAAACACGGACTCAAAATCCCCATGATGAAAGAGTAGCCATGAGGGGAGGAGGCTATGGGCACTCCCTTCTGAACCCTGTTTTTGCGGTGATATGTGCTTGTTTGGCAACGATTTTCAAATGGAGGTAATTCAAAATGTGTAGTATTGAACAAACAATAAACAATTATATCGAGTATCTGCTTTCAGTTCGGGGATATTCTGACAACACAGCCAAAGCGTATAGCATAGACCTGAACAAGTTTAAAGACTTTCTGAAGGCAGAAGGACTTGCAGACAAATTGCATAAGGTTGATCTCAAAGTGCTCGATAAGTTTGTGGAGAAATTGAAGAAAGATGGGTTAAAGAAGTCTTCAATCGCAAGGATCATCTCATCGGTCAGGTCCTTTTACAGGTATCTGGTGACGCATAACAAGCTCGAAAGCAACCCCGCAGAACTGTTGGAACTGCCACAGAAAGATTTTTCGGTTCCGGAATCCCTGACCTACGATGAGGTTGAGAAACTGCTGGAGGCTCCGGACACATCAACTCCGAAGGGCTTGAGGGACAAAGCTATGTTTGAATTGCTCTACGCCACCGGAATGCGGGTCTCGGAACTGCTCGGCCTCAAACTTGGAGACATCGATCTCAGAGAGAGGATTGTCAGGTGTCAGGGCAAGGGGGCAAAGGAACGGATCGTCCCGTTCGGCCAGCATGCGGCGGATGCAGTTGAGGCTTACCTTAAAAACGGACGGCCGTTTTTTGTTAGAAAAAACAGAACGAATTACCTTTTCGTCAACACCCGCGGCGGCAAATTATCGAGAACCGGATTCTGGAAAATCCTGAAGGATTACGGGAACCGCATCGGTCTTGGCGATAAGTTGCACCCGCACCTACTGCGCCACACTTTCGCAACTCACATGCTGGCCGGCGGATGTGACCTCATGGTGATCAAGGAACTGCTCGGCCATGCCTCAATCTCAACAACGGAAGTCTATACGAAAAGGGACATTCAGGACCTAAAAAAGGTGGTTAAAACCTGTCATCCAAGGGG
>JAMOPK010000192.1 GCA_027064565.1 Caldifarciminota bacterium
ATGGCCGGTGGAGAGGTGGTCTTATTCGATTTCATGGACAGAAATTTCCCGGGTATCCCGCGGACAAAAAGCGACCGATACGGCAGGGGCAAATTCTACCGGGTGGAAGTGCCAAAACCTGAAGTCATTTCGTTCATTCCGAGGAAATTCAAGCGGTATGGCGTTCCGAAAGGACTTTTCATCGAATTTTTGCGGTCGATCGGGCGGCCAGATGCAGTCCTGATCGCCACGGGCATGACCTACTGGTATCCCGGAGTCGTCGAGGTCGCCGGGACCGTCCGCGAGGTGTTTCCCGGCATCCCTGTGGCGCTCGGCGGGATCTACAGCTCCTTGCTCCCGGAACATGCCCGAAAGGTCGTGCAGCCTGACTTCATCGACAACGGCGATCCGCGCCGCCTCATGGAGTTCCTTGAACTGTCTGTGGAAGACATCCCGGATGACTTTTCGCCGGACTGGAGCCTTTACGGAAAGTTGAATTACGGCGTGATAAAATTGACCGACGGGTGTCCTTTCAGATGCACTTACTGTGCTGTCTGGAAGCTGTCGCCCCGGTTCAGGGTGCTGAATCTGGAATTGAAGCTCAGGGAGTTAGAATACTTCCGCGGGCGGGGCATTCGCGACGTGGCATTTTACGACGATGCGCTTCTGGTCAGGGCCGATAAGGGCCTCATCCCGTTCCTTGAGGCCATCAGGCCCGGCTGGTTCAGGTTTCACACCCCGAACGCCCTGCATGCCAGATTTATCACCCGCGAGGTGGCGGCCGCCATGAAGGCCGGCGGATTTGAAACCATCTTCATCGGCTACGAGACGGTGAACCCTGAGAGACAGAGGGAGACCGGCGGGAAGGTCACTTCCGATGCGTTTCTCACGGCCGTCGAAAACCTGCTTTCAGCCGGGTTCAGGAGGGAACAGATAACTGTCTATCTGCTGATGGGGCTTCCGGGGCAGCCGCCTGAGGAGGTGGAGATGGGCATTCGGGAGGTGAGCAGAATGGGGTTGAAGGTGATGCTTTCGGAATATTCGCCGATTCCGGGCACCCCGGACGGGGAAAGGGCGCGCGAAATCCTGGACATAAGCGAGCCGTTGTTGCAGAACAACATCGTCTTCCCGATTGTCTATTACGGCTACGAGACCGTGAGCCGCCTTAAGGCCCTCAAACAGCTATCGAACGCCGGCAGATTAGACCAGCCACAGGCCGGCTGAACCCTCCAGCGCAAATCTGACCGATGTGCCAACCAGCATGGCCGCAAGGAACTTGAGGTAGGGGATTTCCATGAACCCGGCGACGATGGAGCCTTCCCTCACGGGGATGGGGCCGGCGGAGACCATCAGGAGTCCCCAGAACCCGTATCTGGAGATTGGCTTCCTGAACCTGTCCAGCCGTGAACGGACGGATTTGAGCCTGTGTCCCATGAACCTGCCGATGAAGTAGTTGATCGAGCCGGAAATGGCATAGGCGACCACCATGGAGGCCACCAGCCCGACGGGAAAACAGCGGCAGGCCATCGATCTGGCGATCAGAAACACGTCGGGGCCAATGGGCATGTAGGTCACCGGGCCTATCAGGCAGTAGAGGAAAAGCCCGATATCGCCGTATCTGTGCACGAGGTTAAGAAGGAACTCGATCATAGCACTTCGGGCGGCTCGTAGAGTTCGAGATGAGATTTGATCCAGTCGATTGTGGCAGCCAACCCCTCCCTGAAGCTGTGCTCGGGCTGCCATCCGAGGATTTTTCGGGCAAGGGAGTTGTCGGATATGAGTGCCCTGACCTCGCTGTCCTTCGGGCGGACACGTTCCTCATCGACGATGATGCGTGGTTCGATTCCCATGAGTTCAAAAATGGTTCGGGCGGTTTCCTCGATGGAATGCCCTTCGCCCGTGCCGAGGTTCATCTCCATCCCGATCGCTTCCGACACGTTTCCGGCAAGGAATATCCCCCGAACGGTGTCATCGACGTAGGTAAAATCCCTGACCGTCCAGATGTTTCCCAGCCTTACCATGCCGGTTTTCAGGGCGCTGACGATGATGTGCGGTATCACAGCCCGCCTCGACTGGCCGGGGCCGAACGTGTTGAACGGCCTGATGATGGTGACCGGCAGGCCGTAGGTGCGGTGGAAACTCCTCGCAAGCTCATCAGCGCCGGTCTTTGAGGCCGCATAGGGCGACTGGGCGTGCCTCGGATGGCGCTCGTCCATCGGCGTGTATTGCGCCGAGCCATAGACCTCCGATGAGGAGACCTGCACAAAACGCCGAACCCCGAACTCAAGCGCATTTTCCAGCACTGAAAGCGTGCCCATCACGTTCACCTCAACCACCTCGCGGGGATGGTGATACGAGTAGGGCACGGAGATCACGGCACCGAGATGATAGACCACATCACAGCCCCGCATGGCCTTTTTGAGTCCTGTCACGTCACGAAGGTCGCCG
>JAMOPK010000193.1 GCA_027064565.1 Caldifarciminota bacterium
GGAACCGACATCAAACTCGGTCCGGGCGTGGTCAAGGCCTACGAATACGTCCACGGTCCAAAAGCTGACGAGATCAAAGAACTTCAGGCGCAGGGCAAGAAAGTCCTCGGTATAGTGGAATCCGAATCCGTGCTGCCCCAGATCGAATGGCTGCTCCGCCAGCGCAAGGTCAAATTTGAGTCTTTCAATCTCAAAGAAGCCCCCGAAAGGTTTGGCGAGCTTAAAAACCATCTCGACCGGGACGGCGCCGTTGCACTTGTGGTCAACATCTCGGACGAACAGCTGAACGAGGTCAGGCCTGCGGTCGATAAAATCTACGAATTTCCACAGCCCGAATGTGCGATCCACACCAAAAACCCGCGTCCGGGGATTACCTGCCCGATGGATCCCAAGAAATGTATCGAGGAGGGCGTTCCGTGCGGCCTTTACGTGATCGGCACGGAAAGGCACGAATCCCGAAGGATTGACAACCAGCTGCGCGGACGTTCGGGCCGTCAGGGTGATCCGGGTGCATCCAAGTTCTTCCTCTCGCTTGAGGACGACCTGCTCCGACTCTTCGGCTCGGACAGGGTTATGGATATCATGGAGAAATGGGGCAAGTCAGATGAAGGGCCCATTGAGTCGAAACTGGTCACCCGAGCCCTCGAAAATGCCCAGAAGCGCGTCGAAATGCAGAACTTCCAGATCAGAAAAAGGCTTCTGGAATACGACGACGTGATGAACCGCCAGCGTGAGGCAATCTACGGGCTGAGAAACGAGATTCTGGACGGAAAAAGCGTCAAAGACCTGATCCTCGGCCAGTATCTGGACGAATTAATCGAGGAGCTGCTCGACAAATACGCCCCCAAGGGTAGACCAGTCGAGGAATGGGATTTCGATTCCATGATAGCCGAGCTCTCCATGTTCTTCCTTTCGGACTTCAAATTCCTGAGCCAGTATCGGAGCCGGGAAGAGATCGCCGAGGCCATAAGGCGCCACGTCGAAGAACTCTATCGTGAGCGCGAGGAGGCATTCGGAGAGGAACGGATGCGTGAGATCGAGCGTCGAATCCTTCTCATGACCCTTGACACGGCGTGGAGGGAACATCTTTATGCACTCGACCACCTGAAGGAAGGAATCCAGCTCAGGGCATACGCCCAGAAGGACCCGCTGGTGCAATACAAGCAGGAGAGCTACCAGCTGTTTGACGAGCTGCTGACCCGGATCCGCAACGAAACGCTCCAGCGCCTTTTCAGGATTCAGAAACCCGAAATCAAGCTGCCAAAACGCTATGCGGCACGGATGGTGGAGTTCAAGCCCGCTGCGCAGAACATAACCGGGGGCCAGGCACAGCAGGATGGTCGGCGCCAATACCCGGCACCGGTAGGCGCACCGGTTGGGACAGCCGCTCCAACAGGACAGGCTTCCAGAGGCCGTCGTCGTTCCCGCGGCAGAAGGCGCAGAAAGTGACTCTCTAAGCATCTTACTTGTCAAACAAGGCGTCTGATCTATCCGTCGGATGAGACATCCGGTCTGTCGGGCTTTGGTTTATCTCCTGACGGAAAAGTGGGGCAGTCGTTCCCGGCTGTCAGATTGCGGAAAAATGTCAGTTTGAAAAGTCAATAAAATCTTTCCGTTCCGTGTTAGCAATATCACTTGCCGCTTCGGCTCTTGTGTTGCAATTTATCTGTGAATTTTGCCACATCTAATTGAGACTCATTCACGATTCTTGACGTTATTCGTTGATAAAACTATAATTACTTCCAATCTTAAAATGGAGGTGAAACCATGCCTTGGGGTTGGGGATTTGGAAGAGGTTGGTTTGGTAGAGGATGGGGCCGCGGCTTCGGCTGGGGCGCGCGGCTCGGATATTGCCCGTGGACCGGGCTTCCACGCGGCTGGAGATGGTGGGGAGCCTATGGGTATCCCTACAACTATGGCTATGGATACAACTACGGCTATCCCTATGGTTACGGTTATCCGTATTACGGATATGACTGGGGCTATCCGCAACAGCCGCCAGCCGGACAGGACGAACTCACGGCCCTGAAACAGGAAGCTGAATACCTTGAGAACGAGCTTCAGGCGATCCGTCAACGCATTGCCGAGCTTGAAAAACAGCAGGAGAACCAATGAAGCCGACCTATATCGTTCTGATGGGGATGACCGAGCTCGGTCTTGAGGAGATAATGGAAATCCCCGGACTCATCAGGGAACTCAAAAAGAAGCTTGAGGACAACAACGGTGAACTCAAAGGCTTTTACAAGGTGATGGGCGAGGTGGATTACGTGGCCATCTTTGACGCCCCGGATGATGACACCGCACTCGCCTTTGTCATGGCTCTCGGCAAGTCCGGATACTTCAAAACAACGACCCTGAAAGCCTATGACATCGACGCAATGGAAAATGCCCTTTCCATTTATGAGAAGGTCTTTGAAACCT
>JAMOPK010000194.1 GCA_027064565.1 Caldifarciminota bacterium
GTCATGACCTTTTCCGGGTCAGCATTGGGTTTATCGATCTTGTTGATCGCCACGATGATAGGCACACCGGCAACTTTGGCATGGTTGATGGCTTCGACGGTCTGCGGCATCACGCCGTCATCGGCGGCGACCACAAGGACAACGATGTCCGTCACCTGAGCGCCACGGGCTCGTAAAGCCGTGAAAGCCTCATGTCCGGGTGTGTCGATGAAAGTGATTATCTGCCCTTCGTATTCGACGCGATAAGCGCCCACATGCTGCGTTATGCCGCCGGCTTCCCGCTTCGCGATGTTGCTTTTCCTCAAGTAGTCGAGCAGAGTGGTCTTTCCGTGATCGACGTGCCCCATGACTGTAACCACCGGTGGACGTGGCTTAAGTTCGCTTGAGGTGATTTCCTCTTCTTCGCTTTCGCTGACCTCCTCTTCGGCTCCAATTTCAAGTTCATATCCGTAGTGCTCGGCCACGATGCTCATGATGTCTTCGTCAAGGGTCTGATTGAGTGTGGCGAGGATACCCTGTTTGAACAGGAAGTTGACAACGTCGGTGGGTTTTTCTCCAAGAAGTTCGGCAAACTTTCTCAAAGGCAATGGCCCGGGGACACGAATAACTCTCTCTTCCGCGACCTCTTCTTCAGCTTCGGCGATCCTTTTCCTTCTTCTTTTGCCCGGCTTTCTGGCAAGCGTCTCTTTAATACGTTTTTCTACGGTTGAATCATCGATCCTCGGCGGCCTGCGTGACGACCTCCTTTCAGAACGTTCCTTGCCTTCACCCCATATCCGTTTTTTGCGTTCAAGGCTTTCCTGATGCTCTCTTTTTTCCGACTCGATCCGTTTCCGTATAGCCTCTTCCATCTCTTTGTTCACCGGACTGACAGCGGACCTCACCTTGTAACCCAGTTCCGCGAGCAGTGAAATAAGTGTGGTTGTTGAAAGCCCCAATTCGTTTGCAAGTTCGCTCAACTTCTTTGGTTTGCGCCTTCTTTTTTTGTTTTTAAACGGAGGTTTTCCGCCCTTTTTTTTGCGGGAACGGTTACCTTTTCTTTTATCGTTACTCATGTAACCTCCTTCTTTTTGGCCTCAAGTTTCTCCTCGATCTCACCGAGGATTTTCATGGCCTCATCTTCCGGGATCTCAGCTGAAGTGAGTTCGGAGAGGGTGGGCACATCTCTGAACACGTAGAGTCCTGCCCGTCTGAGTTTATCCTTCACCTCATCGCTCACATCGAGGTCGAGCACGGTGACCGATGTAGGTGCGCCCTGATACTCGGACAGCGGCTGAACGATTATCTCCCTGCCGACAAGCCTTGAAGCAAGGATAACGTTCTGAGCCTCTTTGCCTTTTGCCTCAGGCACATGTTCATCAGGCACAACAACAAAAAGCTTACCATCTGCTTCATAGACCGTAAGGACCTGTGCTGGTGACATAGCATTCACGGCGAATCGGAAAATATCAGGATCCCACCTGACCACGTCTATCTTTTCGCCCGAAAGTTCCTTTGTGATGGGCTGAATTCGAGTCCCTTTAAGGCCTATGCAGGCGCCTACAGGGTCAATTCTGGGGTCCTTGGACCTGACAGCGACCTTTGCCCTCTTGCCGGGGATACGTTCAACCGCCCTGATCTCAACTGTGCCTTCTGCAACCTCAGGGATTTCGTGCTCAAGGAGTTTCCTCAGGAAATCCGGGTGGGTTCGTGAAAGGATAATCTGAGGCCTCCCGCGTCTCGGCTCTGTGACTTTCAAGATTAAAGCGCGGATGTTACCGCCCTGCTTGTATTTCTCGCCCTTGATCTGCTCCTCAGGCGGCAGAAGGGCCTCTGCCCTGCCGAGACCGACGTAAACGCCAGTCTTATCCACTTTCTGAATCATCCCGGTTATCAGGTCTCCGATGCGCTCCTGGAAATCTTTGTAGATGTGCTGCCGTTCTTCCTCACGGATTCGCTGCATGAAGATGTTTTGTATCCTGTAAACCATGCTCCTGCCAAAGCTTGACAGGGGAACCTCAACTAAAATTTTTCTGCCTTCGATGGCACCTTCAGGGTCGATCTTTCTGGCTTCCTCGATGGATATCTGACGGTCGGGATCGGTGACTTCCTTCACGATTTCTTTTTGAACGTATATGTGCAGGTCTCCCCTCCGTGAGTCGATTTCGACCTCTATGGGATAGTCCAATCCCTTCTTCTTTTTGACAGTTGTGAGGATGGCGTCGCGAAGGGTGCGAGTCACGAAGTCCCTGTCAAGGCGCCTCCTTCTCGTTATCAAATTGATAAGTTCAACAATTTCACTTCCCATTTTCTCACTCTCCAATTTCGTCAAGCTGGATTTTCAAAATTTCGTCTCTTCCAAAATGTTCCTGATTGCCGGCTCTTTCTAAGACTATTTCGCTTTCATTTACCTCCAGCAAAATGCCACGTTTTTCACCAC
>JAMOPK010000195.1 GCA_027064565.1 Caldifarciminota bacterium
AGTCGTCATCACCTGCGGCGCCTCCGAAGCCATTGTGGCCTCGATACTTGCAGTGGTAGAAGCTGAAAACGAAGTGATTGTGATAGAGCCGTTTTATGAGAACTATGTCCCGGCCGTCAGAATGGCCGGTGGGCGCCCGGTGTTCGTCTCGCTTGAGCCAGACGGAGACAGATGGATTCTGGACATTGAAAAGCTAAGATCGGCTTTCTCGTCGCGCACGAAGGCGCTGATACTCAACACGCCTCACAACCCTACCGGCAAATGCTTTTCCCCCGAAGAGCTATTTGCCATCGCAGAACTCCTCAGCGAACACAACGCCGTCCTCATAACCGATGAGACCTACGAATTCATCACTTACGAGAAGGAGCACGTGCTGCCCATCAGCATCGACGGCCTGCTTGAGCGAACCATTACCGTCTCCACCTTCTCAAAGACTTTCGCCGCCACGGGATGGCGTGTCGGATATGCCCTTGCACGGGAGGAACTTCTCTCCGGAGTCAGGCGGATGCACGATTACCTGACCATTTGCGCCCCGACGCCGTTCCAGAGGGCCTTCGAGCAGGTGCTGGACTCCATCGCCCATGCCTATTTCAAAAGTGTCGCCGATGCTTACAGGGCAAAGAGGGACGTCATTGTGGACGGCCTCAAAAAGTTGGGCTTCAGGGTGGTGCCGCCTGAGGGCGCTTATTACGTGCTGGCCGATTTCTCGGAAATTTTCGACGGCGACGATTGGGAATTCGCCAGATTCATGGTCAGGGACGGCGGCGTGGCAGGCGTTCCGGGATCAAGCTTTTACCATGACCCCCGCCACGGAGCGCATCAGATCAGGTTTTCCTTTGCCCCATCGCTTGAGACCATTGTCGAGGCAATTGAAAGAATGGAAAAACGTATCAAAACAAGGAGGACGTGAGAAATGCTTGGAACAATCATCAACCTGCTTTACTTTTTGCCGGGGATACTATGGGCCATGTCCATCCACGAATTCTCGCACGGTTACGTGGCCTATAAGTTAGGCGATCCGACGGCGGCGCGTGCCGGACGGCTGACCCTTGACCCGCTCAAACACATCGACCCATTCGGACTCATAGCGCTTTTCATAGTTCACATCGGCTGGGCGAAGCCGGTTCCAGTCAATCCCTCCTATTTCCGGAACCCCAAAAGGGACATGATGCTGGTCGCACTCGCCGGCCCGGCGTCCAATTTTGCGTCGGCGATCGCTGGATTCATCATCTGGAAGCTCCTCATCGACCTGAACCTCAACTTTGTAGGCCTCCGCCAGTTCATGCTCTCGTTCACCTACATCAACGTGGCCTTCGGAACCTTTAACCTGCTCCCGCTGCCACCGCTCGACGGATGGCGAATAGTGGAATTTTTCTGGAAAGACTCGCCGAGACTCGAACAGGTGCTTCCGTTCACCATAATTTTGCTGATAACCATCTTCTTCTGGGCACCTTATGTAATAACCACGCCGATAGAAATCATCCACAACTTTCTGTACAGGCTGGTATTCTGAAGCGGACTGCCGTTGAGAGCGTTCGTTCCTTTATAATTTGGCCATGAAAGCTCAAATAATTGATGGAAAAGCGGTATCGAAAAAGGTTCATGAAGAAGTGAAGGCTGAGGTTGAGGCCCTTAAGAAGCGCGGCATTGAGCCGTTCCTGGCCGTCGTGCTTGTCGGCGACAACCCGGCCTCAAAGGTGTATGTGAGGAACAAGGAAAAGGCATGTGCGAAGGTGGGAATCAAGACCTACACCCACAGACTGCCGCAGGACGCCTCTTACGACGAAGTGGCTTCCCTGATCCGTCAGCTTAACGAAGACCCATCGGTCAACGGCATCCTTGTTCAGCTTCCGCTCCCCGACCACCTTGACGAAAAGTCCCTGCTGGAACTCGTTGATCCGGCGAAAGACGTCGATGGCTTCCATCCTTACAATCTCGGCAGGCTGCTGTCAGGCAATCCGACGGTCAAACCGTGCACGCCGCTGGGCATAATGCGGCT
This sequence comes from Caldifarciminota bacterium, assembly GCA_027064565.1. Classification (GTDB taxonomy): domain Bacteria; phylum Hydrothermota; class Hydrothermia; order B15-G9; family B15-G9; genus WGAI01. The sequence goes on from JAMOPK010000195.1 coordinate 2,000, forward strand.
TCTGGACGAATACGGCGTCGAACTCAAAGGGAAAGAGGCCGTTGTGGTCGGCAGAAGCGTCATCGTCGGCAAACCCATGTGGCTGCTGCTCCTTGAAAGGCATGCCACGGTTACGACCTGCCACTCGCGCACGGCTGACCTATCTTTCCACACGAAGCGCGCGGACGTCCTCGTGGTCGCCACAGGCAGGCCGAAGATGATAACCGGGGACATGATCAAGCCCGGTGCGGTGGTCATCGATGTGGGCATCAACCGACTGGAGGACGGCTCTCTGGTGGGAGATGTGGATTTCGAATCGGCGTCCGAGGTCGCCTCGATGATAACGCCGGTTCCGGGCGGCGTTGGGCCGATGACCGTGGCCATGCTTCTTTACAACACGGTTCAGGCAGCCAGAAGGCAGAACGGCATCGAAGATTAA
>JAMOPK010000196.1 GCA_027064565.1 Caldifarciminota bacterium
TCTCAAGCCGCTCAGCAACTTCACCGCGAACCTGACCCTGACATTTCAAAGCGCCATCGATCATGGCGATGACTTCCGAACCCACCCAGCGGAAGGACTCATCCCATTCCGACGGATGGGGCAACAGGCCGGAATTCACGGCTTCGTTCAGGGCCTCGATTATCAAACTGCCCGTATAAGTTGGCACATACTCGATGGGCCTCTCAAGCCTCAAAAGCCCTGCATATTCCAGTTCCCGGAGATAGAACTCATCCTCTTCCGGCGAAACGCCTTTCTCAAAAGCGTAGGTCTCTTCTCCGGCTTCCATCGCTTTCCCCACCAGCAGAAGAAGCTCCGCATGCCTTTTCTGGATAATCATCCCTGTTTCCTCCTTTTTCCTGTCTTTGGTTTGCTTTTTACTAAATTCAACGAAATTATACCTATCAGGGTCGGTTTCATCAATGTGCTCCCCTCCTATGCATCGGGTTTGAACAGGTAGACGAACACAACGAGAAGCGAGAACAGGAGCACCCCGGCAAGATAAAGGATGTATTTTCCGTCATAACCGAATTCCACGTAATGCATGCCTTCGGGTATCTCTATAGCCCGCAGGATATAATCGACACGATAGACTTTCGTCTTCTGCCCGTCCACATAAGCCCTCCAGTAAGGATACCAGTTCCCGGAATAGACGAGAATCGCCCTGCCGTTGGTCTGCACCTCAAGCTTTATGTGGTTGGGAGTCCGTTTTTTGAACTGGACACTCCACTGGAAATCAGGGACCTCGATTATCGGAATGGTCACCGAGTCCTCAAAGATGGCCTCCTGAGAAGGATCAAATTTGCTGGATTTCATGTAATCCAGCACCTTATCCGACTCCATGACCCGGTATCGCTGAACGAGGAACACCCGGCCTAAGTCATTGTTGTTCCGATAAATCGTGTAATACCCCTGGCCAACCTGAACTGTGCCGATTTTTTCTATGCCGGGTGTCGAGAGCAGTCCCTTGATGTCACGGATCAGGCTACGCGTTTGGGGATCGAACCGTGTCAGGTCCTCCGGCAACGGCTGCGAGATGATGTATTTCGTGTTGAGCATGTTTATGAACTTGGGATACCTCAGGAGATTAGGCACCATGTTGGGCCTGAACATGAAATGATGCGGTTCACCAACGAATTCCTGATACCTCTGGAACTGGTTTCCATGATGTCCGCCAATGGATTCGATGCCATGATACATCAGGTAGTTATCGTCAATGCGGTATAACAGCGGAAAGACTCGATACACGGTGGTATCCTGCTTCAGGTATTGGACAACCGCATCCGGGGCGTAGTAGCGGTCAGGACCGGGCACCTTTTTCAGAAAACGCCAGTTTATCGACCAAAGGTCAACAATCACGAGGATTGCGGCAATGAGAGCGTAATTGCGTTCACCGCGCGAGAACTGCACAGCAAGGACAAACCCTGCTATAAGGAAAATGAAAGTCCGCCAGAAGGCTGATGGGATGTTGCCGTAGTATCGCCTGAATATCTCCAGCTTTTCCGGTGTCGCATTTTTGAGGAACAGCGACTTTATCACTCCCTGAAACGCTCCAGCCGATGCCGCAAATGCAAGGATAAGGGTCAAAACGCCAAGCACAAGCATGACTTTTTTCACAAAATCGATGGTGTCATGTTCGATAAGCGAAAGATAACCTATTGCGGCAAGGACGTTGACTGAGAAAGCAACCACGAAGAACGACATCGCCGGTGCCCTGAATTTCTTGACGCCGGGCAGGAAGCTGTAGAACAGTTTGTAAAGCGGGGTGTAACCGCCAAGTGCCATTATGCTGAAAAACAGGAAGATGAAGAGCATGGCCCATTTGTCACGGGATTTTGCGGCAGGAGCAAAGGCAGCAATGGCAAACAACCACGGCAGAACGCCAAGATATTCGGTGTTCAATTTGAACGGATTTCTCCCCCAGTAGCTGTCGAGGAATCCGGAAAATTTGGCAAGGAAAGCGCTAATATAATCCTCCCACGGCAATGACCAGGATATGGCGAACTCGTAGCCCCGATTGCCCGCTCCCCTTGGCGAGAACTTCGAGACGTAGAGGTAAGATGGCACGAGCTGGATGGCGCCAATCGCAAGTGAGAAGACGACCATCAGCACGAACAGGTAAATGGCTTTGATGGCCGCTCCCCCCCCTTTTTCCTTGAGCAGATGGAACCACTCGAAAACGAAGTAGATGCCCGCCGCCAGATAGGTGTAATACGCCATCTGGACATGTGGGGATAGGATGTCAAGGCCGAGAAACAGTGCCCCTAACATGAACCACTTGGCCTTTACTTCGTGCATGCCTCGTCGGATGGCGAAAATCACACCGGGCAAAAACGCCGATACGATCACCTTGCCGTCATGTCCGGGCAGGGTCTGGGAGACGATCACCCCTGTAAACGCATAGGAGATCGCCCACAAAAATGCACCCTGGATATCCAGCCCCATGTCGCGCAAAAGGATAAACATGAGCAGGCCGGCAAGGAAGACATGAATGATGAACACCAGCGTGAGCACATAGTGGGCGGGAAGAAATATCCTCAGGAATGCCGAGGGATAGAAGATGTCGCCGTGCATGGCATCGACAAATGGAATTCCGGAAAAGAGGTAAGGGTCCCACAACGGAAACCTGAGGTGGTGCAGTTCATTCGCCTGAAACTGACGGATGGGGATACCCGCTGAGAGCTGGTCAGTCGCCTGAATCATCACGTTGGGAGATAGGACCTTGTAGAAATAGAGCAGTGTAAGCGCTCCAAGAATGGCTATGGCAAGCGTTGTGGTAAAATGCAACTTGGATCCTGAGGTTTTTTTCCTGCTTTTCCTCCCGCTTCGTGACCTTTTAACCCTTTTAGCCATCTACACTCCTCCTATTTTCGCCACAGTTTATTGCCCTGTCATTTTAAGGTCAAGCTAAGACTATTTCCTGTTTTGTTTGTGATGGAAATTTTTATTTCTCTGTGCCCTCTGTGTCTCCGTGTGAAAAACGAAATAAAAATCACACAGGGACACGGTGAACACAGAGAGATGGGACATGGAGTAAAGGATTCCTCGTGTGAAATGGAGAGGATTGATGAAGCAAAATGACAGGACAACTGTCACGCCTGACAGAATCATTTTTTCAGGCACTCCAAAAATCATTCCGAAGTCTCTCCATCGATTTTTCTATCGAGACTTCGCCATTATCATAAAAGCCGTTCACAAAACCGCTTTTCGGGAGGGAAAGGATGATCGAGCTTGAAATCGTGGCAGTTGACGAAAAGAGCGGAGCAAGAGCCGGAATACTTCACACCCCACACGGCGATGTGGAAACGCCGGTCTTCATGCCTGTCGGCACTCAGGCAACCGTCAAGACGATGTCGCCGAGGGAACTGGAGGAAATTGGCATATCACTGATCGTGTCCAACACCTACCACCTGCATCTGAGGCCCGGCGACGAACTGATAGCCGAATTCGGAGGACTCCACAACTTCATGGGCTGGCAGCACGCGATACTGACCGATTCAGGCGGATTTCAGGTCTACAGCCTGAGCGACCTACGTAAAGTCACAGAGGAAGGTGTGACCTTCCGCTCCCACATAGACGGCAGCTACATCACTTTCACTCCTGAGCGGGTGATGGAGATCGAGAAGAACATCGGAGCCGACATCATAATGATTTTCGATGAGCCTGTGGGCTATCCGATGGATTACCGCGAGGCCGAGCGGGCGCTAAACCTGACCCTGAAATGGGCGAAAAGGGCGCTTGAACACAAGGCCAAAATAGGCTCTGATCAGGCTTTGTTCGGAATTGTTCAGGGAAGCGTTTATCCTGATTTGAGAGAGAAAGGCGCCATCGAATTGGTTGCGATGGGATTCGACGGCTATGCTATCGGAGGGCTGGCGCTTGGCGAGCCGAAGGTTGAAATGTTCAAGGCCGTGGATGCCGCCATAAAACACCTCCCGTTTGACCAGCCCCGCTACCTGATGGGAGTGGGCTACCCGGAAGACATCATCGATGGAGTGGCACGGGGAGTGGATATGTTCGATTGTGTCCTGCCCACAAGGAACGCAAGGACAGGCTCGGTTTTCACATCAAGGGGTAAGCTGGTCATAAAGAATGCCAGATATTCTCGAGATCCCGCCCCTCTCGATCCCGATTGTGACTGTTACGTCTGCCGCAACTTCAGCAGAGCATACATCCGACATCTTTTCAACGCCGGAGAAATACTCGCTCCGAGATTGGCCACCTATCACTCCCTCTATTTCTTCTCAAAGATGATGAAAGACATGCGGCAGGCAATCATAGATGGCCATTTCGTGGAATGGAAAGAGGAGTTCCTTGCGAAATACAAAGAGGGCTGGGATTGACCCAGCTCCCGGTTTTATCGGTCCGATATCAGGCTGTTCAGCTTCTCCAGCACCTTTTCCCTGAAGACCAGCCTTTTCAGTCTGTAAGGCAGATCGCCGTATCTGACCGGCTCGCCGCCCGTCACCTTTACCACCTTGATTATCGTGATGCCCCAGTTCGAGACGATGGGCTTGCTGATCTGACCGGGCTTCATCCTGAATGCCGTCAACACGGTGGCACTTGTCGGGAGCCAGCTTGACGTCTTCTCTATGGTCTGACGGGACGAATATTTTTTCGCAAGCCTGTCGAAATCCGCTCCGGTCTTCAACCTGAACCAGATGCGCCACGCCTTCAGAATCTTGCGCTGGCGCCTGATTTGAGACTCGTCAGGGTTGGAATAGATGAAAATCTCTTTGTAAGTCACCTCTTTGGGTCTGGGAACGGTGTCGTCATCCGAAATCTGGATATCCTTCGCGATGTTGTCCATGAGGAAAAAGATGGTCAGGTCTTTGCGCATCTGCTCGCGCACCTGCTCCTCCGTCCGTCCGGTTTTCTCAAGAAGCTCATAGAAATCGGATTCCGTGGGGAATTCCCGCTTCAACTCGTGCATGAACCAGTCCAGTTCTTCGTCGGGAACGTTTATTCCCCTCTCACGTGCTAACTGGAGGAGCGCTCTTTCCTGAGCGAGGCGCTGGACAGCCAGCGATTCGACTTCCTTCGCAGGAAGCCTTATCGGCGCCTCGAACCTTATCGATTGAATCTCCTGCTTGATCAGTTCCTCTGGAAACATCTTTCCACCCTTATGATTCAATGCGACCAAAAGGACCAACGTCCACACGTCTTATCCTCCTGTGGAACAGAATCTTGCCAAGCTCTGGCCGCTCGGCAAACACGTTGTAAGAGAAAAGGACTACACCATCGGCTCCGTATTTCTCGGCTATCCCGATCTCATCCGGCCCGTATTCCTCGACGCCTTTGAACCATATCCCGACGCCCATGAAGACCTTACGCCCCTCGGGCCTGTTTTCGATCGCATAGCGTGTGTATCTCTCAAATCGGGATTGGTAGGGGGTATATGCCATCGGGCAGACCCAATCGAGGTAACCTTTTTCGATCCACGTCTGCCAGTCCTGAGCGCGTGCATAGGCGGTGGAAGCGGGATTCGGAAAAACTGCTGCAGAAACAACCATATTCGGGTCTAACTTCTTAACGCTGTCGTGAACCATCCTGATGATGTTGGTAATGGCTGCTTTCCGCTCGTAGTTCCACCTCATGTAGTGCAGGTGCATCCACCGCTCATATAGGTCTTTGGAGCGCATGGTGTTCCATTTTGGCGACCAGACTTTGGCTCCGTCTGAGATCAGGATGGGGTCGATGCCGTATTTCTCTTTGTGCTCCTCGCGCTCCCAGTCGGCATAACCGAATTTCGGGCCGGGATACCTGATGAAATCGAAATGGACGCCATCAACATCGTAGTTCGTAGCAACTTCGGCATACATGTCCCTCAGGAATTGCTGAACTTCCGGGATCCTCGGATCGAGAAATCGTGCCTCAGTTCCCACAGCACGCTGGTCAGCCCTCGAATACTTGTGCATGGAACGTCCATCGTCATCAACAACGAACCACTCCGGATGGGTGTGATAGAGGTGTTTGGGGTCCTGGGGCGGCTTATCCAGCGTCCACCATGCGAGTGCGTTCATCCAGACATGGACCTGAATGCCGCGTGGTTTTGTCAATGATAACAGGTATTCCAGAGGATCGAACCCCTCCTGAGCTTTTATGTCCGGGTAAATTGGGAGCAACCTGGTCTTTCGGTAGAAGGCGTATCCTCCGCGCTCCATCTGAGCGAAGATTATGCCTATGTCATTGGAGTCAGCGAACTCCACCATTCGGCGGATAGCCGCCGAATCCTTGAAGGTGGTTGCCACCACCCACATCGCTCTCTGATTCCTTGATGGGAACATTACACTCATGGCTATAAGGATTATCTCCGTCATATCGGCGCTTATGATAACATCGAATAGAATGCGATTCAACGTGTTATGCACAACGAAATGATTTTCAATCACTTATGTCGCACGCCCAGGGCTTCGCAATCGACCGACCACAAATTGACGCAAATAATACGTGGCTCTACACTACTCCAGCATAGATAAAAATTGGCCTGTCAGAAACTTCATCTACACAGGCCTGCTTAATTTTGGAGGTGTTTACCATGTTGTATTCGGGGAGGAAAGTTGACCCTTCCGCATTTGTGGATTCCCTCACGGGGATGTTCAACAGGGCGGGCTTTGAGAGGGAATTCAAGCGCATTATCACACAGGGCAAAAACTTTTCGATAATGCTCCTCGATATTGACTATTTTAAAAGCGTAAATGACGCATTTGGACATTTACGGGGTGACAAAATCATATCCGAAGTAGCACATAGAATAAAATCCACCGTTCGCAAAAACGATATAATCGCGAGATTTGGAGGCGATGAGTTTGTCATTGTGATGGAGGGAGTCAGGAAAAATACCGCCGAACAGGTTGCCCGGAGGATAGTGGATTCAATAAATTCCGCACCTTTCGGAGAAAAAGCACCACTTTTTCTTAGCGTCAGTATAGGCCTTGCTTCATTCCCGGAAGATATAGACGATCCGGGAAAGATCTTTGAGCTGGCTGACCAGAGACTTTACGCTGCTAAAAGACTGGGAAGAAACAGACTGGTATCATCCGATGAAGGACAAAATTTCCCGGTGCTTGTGGAAATTGAACGCCCAATAGAGCGTGAGGAACAAATTGAGCGGCTTCGCAATTTCGTTGACCGTCTGGGAAAAACAGAAAGAGCGGTCCTGACCATAGCAGGATTACCGGGAACAGGAAGAAGTTTTCTTTTGACTCAAGTAGTTAAATTCGCCCGGTTGAAAGGAATAAATACAATAAACCTCATTGGAAATAAAAACAGCCTCCACAGACCACTATCCACTATTACAGACGCAATCTCGGCGAGGTATCACCGCACATTGGTAACTGAACGGGATACCATAGAGTTCTTGATAAATTTGTCAAAGGACAGTAAAGGGCTGTTGATAGCTATCGACGACTACGAACACGTGGACTCGGAAACGATTCACCTCATCAAAAGAATCTTTTTGGACACAAAGAAATTGCCCGTAATGGCCATTGCCTATGTGCTTGATGCCAGGCTCAGTTTCCGAAGGCCATTTCTGAGCATCCCTGTTTCTGAGGAATATGTCTTTGTCCCGCCCCTCAGTCCGGAAGGCACAAAGATTATGTTGAGAACCCTGCTCCAGTGGGAAGCACCGGATGAATTTGTCTTGTGGATTCACGAACAGACTGGTGGATTACCTGCTTTAATCAAAGAGGGTGTCAATTACCTGATAAAGCACGGAATGCTGAACAGGAGCGATTTCGGAGGTTGGGAGCTTGACAAATCCTACATCAATCTTGTCCTGAGGGATCAAATTGGTTTTCATTCTATCGTCGTCCCCAATAACTTACCAGAACAAATGAAAAACTTTCTGGGCAGAGAAAATGAACTCAGAAAAGTAGAGGAACTGCTGGAAAAGGAACGGCTTATAACGATTGTGGGGATAGGTGGAATCGGTAAGACAAGACTCTCGCTTCAGGTGGCTACCGAGTTAATGGAGCGTTTCCCGGACGGGGTATTCTTCGTTCAGCTCGCCCCGCTACAAAGCCATCGTAACATCCTTCCAGCCATTGCAGATGCAGTTGGATTCACCTTCAGAAGTGGAGAAGCATCCGTTGAGCCACTTGCAAAACACCTTGAACATAAGCATATGTTGCTGGTGCTGGATAACTTCGAACACGTCAAAGAAGGGGCATTCACGGTGAAAGAATTGATTGAAAAAACTACAAATCTCAAAATTATTGTTACCTCTCGTGAACCTCTAAAGATCGACGGGGAGCAAATATTTGAACTCTCGGGACTGGAACTCCCTCCTGAAAACTCTTCAATCGAAGGGTTTGTCAACTACAGCTCTGTCCAGCTCTTCATTCAGACCGCACGAAAAATCAAACCAGACTTTTCTTTAAATGAAGACAATGCACGAGACATTGTAGAAATTTGCCGGATGTTAGATGGTCTCCCTCTCGGTATAGAGCTTGCCACCTCATGGCTCAGGGTTCTGGATGTCGGAGAGATTATCGAGGAAATCCGTGGCGGCTTCCATTTTCTTCATGCGCGAGAACAGGATCGACCTGAAAGACACAGGAGCCTCTACGCTGCATTCGTCTACTTGTGGAAACTTTTGAATGAACAGGAAAAGTTAGCTTTTAGCAAACTTTCGGTGTTTCACGGAGGATTTACAAGAGAAGCCGCTCGATATGTATCCGACATAGACCTTTCCATGTTAGGGAACCTCATTGATCGCGTTCTGGTGGAAAGGTATCAAAAACGCAGATACAAAGTGCATGAAGCGCTTAGACAATTCGGAGAAGAAAAGCTGAAAGAGTTTGACAACCTGTATGAAACTACTATCGAAAAGCACCGCAGGTATTTCAGCAACTTCGTTCAAAAGCTTACAACCAAAGATCCAGGATGGTCATCCAGAGATACATCTGATGCTTTTGAGGGCGAATTGGGTAACATAATGGCCGCATGGTCAAACGCGATAGAGGCCGGCGATTGGGACACCATAGATGGACTTCTGCACGGGACCTACATGTATTTCCTTATCTCCAGCAGATTCCCTGAAGGTGTTCAGCTTCTCACGAGCGCAATTCAGGCAATTGATCGCGAAGCTGCTTCTCAGAAAGGCTCCTTGCTTGAAGGCAAACTCAAAACTCGTCTCGGCATGCTTTACGGTGGAATCTCAAACATGGACATGGCTGAAGCTTTGCTCAAAGAAAGCGTTGCCATACTACGAGAGAACCAGGGGGATGAGAAGGAACTGGCTTTCGCACTGAGCAATCTCGTTTATACGTTTTACATGGAGGGGAAATATCGGGAGGGGGAGGCACTGCTTGATGAAACTATGAAGCTCGCAAGGAAACATAACTTGCAACCCATAATCGGGAAACTTTACAACACTATAGCGATTGGATGCTACCACAAGGGAGAATTTGATGAGGCTGTGGATAACGCCCAGAAGGCACTGGAGATATTTGAGTCGATTGGTTACGTTCGTGATAGAGCTTCGGTTATGAATACAATCGGCTCGCTTATGATAGTCAAAGGCAAATACGAAGTCGCAGAAAGGGTATTTAAAGAAATTATCGAGATCTACACGCAATTGGGAGATCGCAAAAGTCAGGCGATAGCCCATCACAACCTGGGCGTAACTTACAAAGAGGCCCAGAGATTAGATGAAGCATTGGGGAGATTTCACGAGGCCTTAAACATGCTTCGAGAAATTGGAGAGATGCACGGGGTTTCCGTCGCACTAAATAACATCGGTGGAGTGTTACTTTTACAAGGTAAGCCGGAGAAAGCTTTAAATTACCTCTGGGGTAGCATTGAGGCTGCCAAAAAATACACAGGCAATTTGTGGAGAATGGCATCTGCTCTCGAAAACATCGGTCAAATAGAACTTGATAACAAGGATATAGAAAATGCAAAAAAGCACTTCATAGAAGCATTGAAGATAGCCTGTAGTTTCCGCACCATGCCAAGGATTTCGACTTCCCTTTACAAAATTGCCGCTCTGTATATCAAGATAGGGAAAACGGAGGACGCTTATTTTCTGCTGAATCTCGTCCTTTCCAGCCCGTCCATGTCCATGAGATTCATCGAAGAAGCGGAGAGAAAACTCAAATTAGTCGAGAAGGACATTCCACCTGATAGGGCAAAAAAGATAAGAGAATTAGCAAAAGAAGCAGACTGGGATTCAGTCATTCAGAAAATTCTCAATGGGGTAGAGAATTTAATTGAGCTTTAAATTACTTCCATATCCCCGCTATTCTCGCTCCACAATAAGGACATCGGCCATCTTCCGTGACAAGATTATGTTCCACGTAGAACCCCCATCTTTTTATGAGTGTCCTGCCACAATTGGGACAAACGGTGTCTTCGCTTTCTCCGGGCACATTTCCAATGTAAATGTATCTGAGTCCAACCTCACGACCTATATCTCTCGCTCTTAACAGGGTCTCAAGCGGTGTCGGTGGAACATTTGTCATTTTGTAGTGCGGGAAAAACCTCGATATGTGCCATGGCGTGTCAACTCCAAGCTCATCCTTTATGAAAATGGCCACGTTGCGGATGCTCTCGTCGCTGTCATTAAATCCCGGAACAATGAGGGTTGTGATCTCAAGCCATATCCCCAATTCCTTGTAGGCTTTCACCGTTTCAAGGACCTTGTCCAATTTTGCGCCGATGTAACGGAGATAAAAATCCTTGTTGTAACCTTTGATGTCGATGTTGGCACCATCGAGGTAGGGAGCAATCTTTTCAAGCGCTTCTCGCGTGATATACCCATTCGTCACAAAGACATTTTTGAGGCCATATTCGTGGGCAATCTTTGCGGTGTCATAGGCATACTCGTAAAAGATCGTTGGTTCAGTGTAAGTGTAAGCTATAACCTGGCTTTCGTATCTAAGGGCCAGTTCGACGACCGCCTCCGGCGGAACATCATACCCCTCTATACGGGATGGCTGAGAGATCTCCCAGTTCTGACAGAATTTACATCTGAAATTGCATCCGACCGTGGCAATAGAAAAGGCCCTCGAACCGGGCAGGAAATGGAAAAGGGGTTTTTTCTCAATTGGATCGACATGCATTGCGATGGGGCGACCATAGACAAGGGTATAAAGCTTGCCACCTATGTTTTTTCTCACCTTGCAGATTCCAAATTGACCATCTCTCAGGATGCATCGGTGATGGCAAAGATTGCATCTAACCTTATTCCCCTCCAGTTTCTCATAAAACATAGCTTCTTTAAGCCCATGGGATTCATCCATGTTCCTTCACCTCTCAAGATGCGCTCAATATTGACAGAGTCAGAGCTGTCTCTTATTATAAAGGCCGATTTTTGGCGCCATCGTCTAGCCTGGCCTAGGATACCTGGTTCTCAGCCAGGAGACCCGGGTTCAAATCCCGGTGGCGCTGCTTGATTTTCTGGGGGGTCGTCTAATTGGCAGGACGGCAGACTCTGGATCTGCTAGTCGGGGTTCGAGTCCCTGCCCCCCAGCCATCTCGGCCCCATCGTCTAATGGCTAGGACACCGCTCTTTCAAGGCGGCGGCGGGGGTTCGAATCCCCCTGGGGCCATTTTTCTCATAACTTCCCTTGCAAAGCCATGGATCACCTTCAATCAATTCAACTTAAAGCACCCGCCAAAATCAACTTTGGTCTCTGGGTCACAGGCAAACGTGATGACGGTTACCACGAGATCAGAACCATTTTCCTTAAGGTGCCATCGCTTTTCGATACCCTCACCATCACCAGAAGTGACAGGACGGAAGTGATTTCATCCAGGGGGCCTTCAGGCAGAGAGAATATTGCCTACAGGGCAATCGAGCTCCTCTCCCGGTCAACGGGACAATCCCTAAATGTCAGGATCGAGATAGAGAAACGCATTCCCATCGGGGCGGGGCTTGGAGGCGGCAGCTCCGACGCCGCGGCGGTTCTGTTGGCCACTGTCAAGCTTTTTGCCCTAAACATATCCCACGATGAACTCATGGAAATCGCCTCCTCGATAGGCTCTGATGTGCCGTTTTTTCTTCTCGATTCAATGGCTGCCATCGGGCGGGGCAGAGGCGAAGTGCTCGAGCCCATCGAATTCAACTTCAGAGGTCGGGTGAAGGTCGAGTTCCCCGGTATCCACATATCCACAGGATGGGCTTATTCCGAACTGGCCAGAAAAGGACTTTATGTCCCGGAAGGGGAAGCGGAAAGCAATTTGAATGAAATCATAGAGGCTGTCAACGCCAATGATCTGGAAAAGCTCCGAAGCCTGCTTTTTAACTCCTTTGAAAAAGTGGTTATGGAAGCACATCCTGAAATCCTTTCGTTGAAAAAACGATTTTTAAAAGAGGGGGCTGTAGCGGCGCTCATGTCCGGAAGCGGCTCATCCGTGTTCGGAATATTCAGATGACCTATATGGATGCTCAGATTGATGGAACCCCGCTCTGCCTACTGTGATTAACGGCAAATAGCCATTCTGGTCTTGCAATAAGGGCAAACCGGCCTTTTAATTTTTGTATCGAAAAAGACAAAGATTTTCATTTTTTCCACCTCCTGTTGGGTAGATTTATAGTGAGTGTTCCAGCAGGAGGTTTAAATT
>JAMOPK010000197.1 GCA_027064565.1 Caldifarciminota bacterium
CGGTTATAGCTCAGCTTCTGAGCGTTATTATCATGGCCGCAACCGGCAGCAGCACGGTGATGTTCTCGCCGGCCGTTTTCCTGCCGCGAGAGAGGGTTATGGCGACGTTCTTCGGCAGGTTCCTGTCTCAGCTCAGTATCTTCTCCATCTGGTCAGTCTATATCATCGGCGTCGGGATAGCCGTTAAAGGCCGGACTCGAAAAAGCAAAGCGTTGATAATGGCCTATTCCGTGTGGCTCGTGTGGAAAATCTTTGTGGCGGCGCTGGGCGGCCTCGTTCCCCAATCCCGACCTCAGGCAGGGTAGAGATGCAGGACTTTAATTTGCCTCTGGTCGAGCCGATCGAGGGCGGCGGCAGGGTTGTCTTAGAGGAAATGCTTGGCGATGACCTGACTCCGGCACGGGTTGCCCGCATATCCTATGGTTACGCCGGCGAATACGGCTCACTGATGAACCGATTGAACGACCTCGAATCCAGCCTCGTGCAGCTGACTCGAAAGTTCCAGAAAGGCTGCGTCACAGGGGAACAACTGGAGGCCCGGAAACAGGAGATCGAGAAGATCCGCGAGAGAATGGCGGAGCTTGACCGCAAGCTTCTCAAAACCCTGCTCGACCTCGGCCATTACTCCCCCTTCGAGCAACAGGTTTTCCGCTTCTGTCTCTGCGGCATCCCGATGTATGTCGGCGAACAGATATTGAGGCACAGGATAGCCAGCCCGCTCAAGCGCTCCTTCAGATACACACGGCCCGACGCCACGCTCAGGGAGGATGCGCCCCTCCAGATGCTCAACGAATTCATGCACATCCCTCCGGAGATGCTGGGGATCAAAAAGACCGGGAAATTCAACCCCACCCCTGAGGAGCTTGAGGAACTGGCCGATGAGATCCGCCAGCACGTGATACGTGGGTTCAACCTCTACGAAAAGCTGCGAAACATGGGTCTGCGCAAGGAGGCCGCAAGGACAGTCCTGCCATGGGGACTGCGCACGGAGTTCTACTGGACGATCAACATGCGGTCGCTTTTCAATTTCCTCGACCTCAGGCTCCAGAAGGCGGCTCAGTGGGAAACCCGACAGGTGGCCAAAGCCGTCGCAAGGATCCTGCTTCGGGTCGTCCCTATCACGGCATCGACATACATGTCGAAAAAGGGGCTGATGGAACTGCTTGAGGTCTGAGCTGGCAAAGAAAGGGGACTTTTCCCACGTCTCAAAAACTGAGTGAGTTCAGGCTTCTTAGACGGTGTTGCCTTGACTTTTCCAATTTTCTCAGGATAAAAACGCCGTTTTTCTCGAAACTTTCAAAACGGTGAGCGTTCGCCGTAAGCAGAACCTCGGACGACGCCACGAAAAGCAGTCCGTCATCGCTCAGGCTCCGGTAAAGCCGATCTTTCACCACTTCGATGGCTTCAGGCGTGAAATAAATCAGCAGGTTTCTGCAAAAAATTATGTCCCATCTATCGGGTTCGCCCGATATCGGGAGCGGGTCCCGCAGGATATTGTGCCTTTTGAACCTGCACATCCTCCTGATCTCGTCTTTCAGCCTGAAAAAACCACCCTCGCTGACGAAATACTTTTCCTTGATCTCATTTGAGACTATTCGGAGCGACCATGATGAAAAAACGCCCCTTTTAGCAGTTTCCACCATGCTTTTCGACACATCCGTGCCCAGGAGATAAACGGGGATACCCGACTCGTGGGCGATGATGGCTATGGTGCAGAGTTCCTCGCCTCTCGCCGTCCCCACGCTCCAGATCCTGACGGGATGGTGCAACCTTGCATAAAGTTCCGGAAGGATTTGAGCGAGCGCCTCGAACTGAGCTGGTTCCCTGAAAAAATAGCTTTCTGAGACCGACACAAGTTCAACGGTGTCCATCAGCAGTTCAGGGTCGGATTCGAGGGATTCGATGGCCTCATGCAGGTTTTGATAACCGCGCTGGAGGGCGAGGATGCCAAACCTTGTGATTAGACTGTCCATATCCCTCTCTTTGATATCGAATCCGATGAGTTTAGCGATCTTATCCCTCAGCTTATGCTTGAGCTTTTCTGACATTGGCAAGCTCCGTCAGTCTTGAGGCGATGGCGTCGATGGGTAGCACTTCCCGCGCGGCTCCCAATTCAATGGCAACTTTCGGCATCCCGAAAACAGTCGAAGTGGACTCGTCCTGCGCGATGGTGTAGCCCCCGGCGTTTTTGATCTTAAGGAGACCGTGAGCGCCGTCGCTCCCAAGTCCGGTGAGAAGCACAGCGATGGCACGTTTTCCAAAACTGTCAGCCACGGATTGAAACAGCACATCCACCGACGGATACTTGTGGCTCACAGGCTCCTTTTTCAACCTGATCAGACACCCGTCCACCACCATGTGGCTGTCCGTCGGCGCGAGATAGACGTTTCCGGGCTGGAGGGCCGTCATA
>JAMOPK010000198.1 GCA_027064565.1 Caldifarciminota bacterium
TGATTGAATTACTGACAACTGCATTATAAATCTCAACATCAGCATTAACTATCGAGTTTGAAACGACGCTGTTTTCTATCTTCGAACCGTCACCGATTGAGACGTAAGGACCTATGACGGAATTCTCAAGCACGGCGCCGGAGCCGATATGAACGGGATGAATGATAACTGATGTGCCCAACAATTCCACTCCGACTTTCTTAACAGATTTGCGAAGTAGTATCCGATTGGCCTCAAGAAGCGAATCGTGACGCCCGCAATCAAGCCACAAATCAGCCATAACGGGTTTAGGACGCCAACCATTCTCCAGCATCTTTTTCAACGCATCCGTAAGTTGATATTCGCCGCGGGTTTTTATCCCGTTTTCTATTATGTGCTCAAGAGCTTTTCTGAGAGGATCAAGTTCCGAGAAAAAGTAAACCCCAATAATGGCCAGATTGCTTTGAGGCATATCCGGTTTTTCTTCCATCCCAACAATTTTGCCATCAGCCACTTCAACAACACCAAAAGCCTTAGGGTTAGCTACATCTTTGACAATTACAAAATCGCTTGAAGATTCCACATAACGTTTTATATCAGCCTCAAAGATGGTATCGCCCAAGACAACCATGGCCGGAGAGTTCTCGGCATTTTTCACTCCCTGATACACAGCATGGCCAAGCCCCAACGGCTCGTCTTGATATGCAATCGAGATTTTATAGTTTTTAAATTTTCCACCCACATAATCAACAATGGATTCACCTCCAGGAGCTATCACAAGGATAATCTCATCTATATCCAGATTCGAGAAACGGTCAATCACATGGTGTATTATCGGTTTCCCAGCCACGTTCAAGAGAGGTTTGGGTGTCACAAGGGTATGCGGATACAACCTTGTTCCTTTACCGGCCACAGGGATTATCAGTTTCATAAGGTTTCCTTCAATATCTTAGCTATTTTCACAGAGGCGTCTCCATCACCGAAAAAATTATCCCATTTAAGACCATCACTATTAAGCACTGCCTTAAGGTCGCTTACAATTCTTTCACGTTCCTGTCCCGAAAGACGGTGCCAACCGCTGTCAACCAACTCAACCCACTCGGTTTCATTGCGCGGTATAACACATGGGACTTTAAAGAAATAAGCCTCCCGCTGAACACCTCCAGAATCTGTTATTATGACAAGGGCATTTTTTTCCAGAATAAGCATTTCCTTATAAGAGATCGGAGGAACAACCTTGACTTTCTCGGAAAATGCAACTCCAAAACGCTCCATAGCCTTTTTCGTTCTCGGATGGATGGGGAAAAATACAGTATGATCATTTGAAATCTCATTAAGAGCATCAACTATACCAGAAAGGTTTTCCAGTTCATCGGTATTCTCAGCACGGTGGATGGTCACAAGGATGTAATCACGGGGAGTCAGACCAAATTTTTCCAACACCACGCCATCATCAACTGTTTCCACAACTCGCAAAGCGATATCAAACATCACATCTCCGACCCAGTAAACACCAACCTCTATGCCTTCGTTATGCAGATTTTCGACGGCGGTTTTGGTAGGAGCGAACAAAAAATCCGAAATATGATCAGTCAGAACCCTGTTGATCTCCTCGGGCATCCTTTTGTTGAAACTTCTGAGACCAGCCTCAACGTGGGCTACAGGGATATGGAGCTTGGCAGCAGCAAGAGCTCCAGCAAGAGTCGTATTTGTATCGCCGTAAACGATTACCCCATCCGGTTTTTCTGACACAAGGACTTTCTCAATCTCAATCAGCATCTTACCGGTCTGTTCACCATGAGAACCTGAACCTATCCCAAGGTAAAAGTCCGGTTTTGGAAGGTTTAGTTCTTCAAAAAAGACATCGGACATGTTGTAGTCATAATGTTGACCTGTGTGAAGTAATACCTCATTGATCCCGATTGAGTGGAGTTCACTGGACACAACTGCTGCCTTCATAAATTGCGGCCTCGCCCCGACGATAGAAACAACTTTTTTCATAAAAAAGCAAGCCTCCGGCCATGCCTCCCACTCCGGGAAACCACTGGAAACCAATATGTTACATAGTAATACAACATTTGTATAGGCATCAATAAAATGCTGATTAAGTTTAAACGATATGGCAAATGTTAGTCAATACAACGGGGGCTATTTGCCGTTTTGTTTGTGATGGAAATTTTTATTTCTCTGTGCCCTCTGTGTCTCCGTGTGAAAATGAAATAAAAATCACACAGGGACACGGTGAACACAGAGAGATGGACATGGAGTAAAGGATACCTTGTGTAAGATGGCGAGGATTGATGAAGTGATGACGGCGGGGCGAAATGCGGATAGGGATGATCAGTTATGCAAAGAGATTAAAGCAGATTTACAGATTATATCTTGCTGATAATCCGCCAGTTATGTTCGCCACCACAAAGTAAACGGCCA
>JAMOPK010000199.1 GCA_027064565.1 Caldifarciminota bacterium
ATAATTTATGAAGGAAAAATTCTGATCTCCGGAACATCAGAGATGCTTATCAACAACCAGAAAGCGAGGGAAGTCTATCTCGGAGAGAGGTTCAGGCTATGAGTCTTAAACAGGGTCAACAGATAATACTTGGCAACAGGCTGCAGACAAAGCTGATTCCACAGCTTACAACCCTTGTCGTCGCAAAACTCAACGCTGTTCCCATTCTGGAACTCCAGCATATCATCATTCAGGAAATGGAACAGAACCCATTACTGGAGGTGGAGACGTGGGAAACTCCGACTATTGACATCCTCGCTGAATCGAAAAAAGAGACACCGGAACCCGAACCTGATGAGAATGAGAAACTCCTGCAATGGCCGGCGGGCATAATCTCGAATTCCGAAGACGAGGAAATGCAGGAACCTGAAGCGCCGCCAATCGGGTTCTGGGATAGGATAGACGCTCAGGTCGAGATAAACTTCAGGAAAAACGAAAGGCTTTATCGGATCGCAAGGGCGATAATTGATTCGCTCAACGAGTTAGGGCGTTTGAGCAGAACGGTTGAGGAGATCGCAAAGGAGCTTGACGTTGACCCTGAGGAGGTCGAGGAAGTGCGCCGGTTTATCCTCAGGGAATTCGACCCGCCCGGCGTCGCCGCAATCAACATGCGTGAAGCGCTCATGGTTCAACTGGAATTGAGAGACCTCAGAGACACTTTGCTTTACGAGGCCCTTTCCGAAAGATGGGATGAAGTGAAAGAAGTTGGGCTTGTCGAGTTCATCAAAAAGGTTAGTCCGGACGAGGAGACTGCCGCCGAGAACCTGAAAATCCTCGAAACCCTGCACCTTTACCCGGTCAACGTCTACGATTCGGGCAAAACGGAATACATCTACCCTGAAGTCATTTTCAAGGAACGGGAAGGCAGAATTGTCTTTGAGCTTGTCCGGGGCATGTATCCAACCCTTATCATCAACCCGGTTTACAGTCAAATGCTTCAGTCGCCCGACCTTGACCCGAAAACAAAGAAGTTCATCCGCGAAAAATTGGAGAGGGCGAAGATCTACGTGGAGGCCCTGACCTCCCGCATCCACAACCTGACCAAGGTTGCCGAGTTCATTGCCGTCAATCAGGAGGACTTTTTGTTAGGCAGGTCGAAATATCTCAAGCCGATAACCCAGTCCGAAGCGGCTGAAACGCTCGGCATGGCGGAATCCACCCTCAGCCGCATCGTCAGGGGCAAATATGCTGAGACCCCTGTGGGAATATTTGAACTGAGGTTTTTTTTCAGTCGTGGCATCCAGAAGGGTGGAAAAATTGTATCAAAGCAACAAATCAAGGATCGCATTGCCGAATTGATAGGGAACGAGGACCCGGATAACCCGCTCACGGATGGGGAAATCGCCCGGCTCCTCAAACGGGAAGGTTATCGGATTTCAAGGCGGACGATCACAAAATACAGGCAAAAGATGGGTATCCCTTCCATAAGGGAAAGAAAAAGAAAGGTATAGGGGAGGCAATAATGCTCTTCAAAAAAATAAAATACCCGGCCAAAACTGCACGCGTCGGCGTGTTCGTTGACGTGCAAAATATGTTCTACTCTGCCAAGGAATACTATGACGGCAAGGTCGATTTCGAGAAGGTGCTTGAGGCCGCCGTCAGGGGGCGGTCGTTGATCGCAGCCATAGCTTATCTTGTCTGCGTCGAGGATGTGGATCAATCGGCGTTCATATCGGTTCTGGAGAGGCTGGGGTTCACCATTCGGACGAAATACCTCAAAAGGCGTGCGGACGGCTCCGGGCGCGGCGATTGGGACATGGGAATTGCCATTGATGCGCTTCTGAGGGCGCCGAAGCTGGACGTCATCGTGCTTGTGTCCGGCGATGGCGATTTCGTTGAGCTTGTCCATGCGCTTAAGGCTCAAGGTGTCACCGTTGAAGTCCTCTCTTTCCCGCAGAACACAGCCGAAGACCTCAAACGGGCCGCCGACCTTTATCTGCCCATGGACGGCGATTTCATCCGAAAATCTCAGAAACAGGAAGAACATCAGGAAGAGTTCCCTCCGCTCCCGGACTCCATAAATTGGGTGAAAGATTCCGGCATAGAAGAGGAGGAATTTACAACTGATCCTGCTTCGACTGTATAGGTTTCTCACAGATTGGCTCGGCCTTTTCATCTCTCAAAGTGATTTACCGCATTCCGGTGAGGGCAGATTCTGGATACATGCCGCATCTGTGGGCGAAGTCCTTGCATCCTACCCTTTTACAGAGCTCCTCCTTGAGACGTTCCCGAAATCCAGTGTGCTTTACACGGTCGTGACGGAGACCGGTATTGCAAGGGTCAGGGAGCTTTTCAACGGCAAGGTCTCCGTCATCAGGTTTCCTTTCGACAGCTACCGCCACATCACGCGGATCCACAGGGTTTT
>JAMOPK010000200.1 GCA_027064565.1 Caldifarciminota bacterium
CGCCTCCTCGTAGAGCACCAATTCCATGCGTTTCTGGGATTTATCGACGCGGGCGACCACGACCTTGACGCGCTGCCCGATCTTGAACATCCTGCCTCCGCCTCCGACTTCCACCAGCGCCAGGTTAGCCTGATCGTGTTCAAAATGTCCGCCCAGCGTCTCGATGGGGACGAAACCCTCCACGAGATACTCCGGTACCTCAACGAACATCCCGTAAGGCGTTATGTGAGTGATTATGCCATCGAAGACCTCGCCAACCCTGTCCTTCATGAACTCAAGCTTCTTGAGGTCCCAGAGTTCAAATTCGGCTTCCTCGGCGACGTTCTCACGTTCCGTGGAGTGGACGGCCATCTCCTCAAGCGTTGCCACGACGTCGGCTCCCTGTAACGGTTTGCCTTTCACCGCTTTTTTGAGCAGCCTGTGGACAACAAGGTCGGGATACCGGCGGATCGGGGATGTGAAATGCAGATACGCCTCGCTCGCCAGTCCGAAATGACCCCGGTTTTCCACGGAATAATGGGCACGCTTCATGGACCTCAGCAGCAGGTAATTCAAAATCGGCTCCTCGGGCCTGCCTTCAACGAGTTTCACGATCTTCTGAAGCTCTTTTGGCGTGACAGAATCGGGCTCAGGCAGTTCGACGTTCAGGATGGCTGAAGCAAACGTCAAAAACTGCTTGATTTTTTCAGGCTTTGGCGGCTCGTGCACGCGGTAAATCGTTGGCAGTTCCCTGTCATGGAAATACCTGGCCACCTGTTCGTTTGCGAGAATCATAAACTCTTCGATAATCTTGTGGCTCCACGTCCTTTGCATCGGGCGGATGTATTCCACCGCACCTGTGGGCAGCAGCTTGAATTCCGGTTCCGGAAGGTCAAAATCGATGCTTCCGCGCGCCTCACGATTGACCCGCAGTTTTTTCGCAAGTTCAAGGGCTATTTTCAGGCTTTTTTTCACCGCCTGACGCGTCCCGCGACCAACAAACTTTGAGACAGTGTCCTTCGGCAGCCTCTTGCCGTCAAGCAGTCTCTGGGCATCTTCGTAGCTCAGGCGTGCTTTTGAGCGTATCACTGAAGGGAAAAATCTCGCACTGACAACACGGCCGGAGTTGTTGAGCCGCATTATCACGCTGAAGGTCAGCCTGTCCACACCGGGCATGAGGGACGCAAGGTCGCTCGACAGCTCGTGAGGCAGCATCGGAACCACGTAGTCGATCAGGTAAACGCTTGTCCCCCGCTTGAAAGCCTCGCGGTCGAGGACCGAGCCTTCGGTGACGTAGAAGCTCACATCGGCGATATGGACGCCAAGCTCATAGCCGTTTTTCAGCTTTTTGATGGAAATAGCATCGTCAAAATCCTTTGCGCTCTCAGGGTCAATCGTGAAAATCAGCTGGTTCCTCAGGTCAACCCGTCCCTTTTCCGGCCTGATCTCCTTCATCTCCTGATGGATCCGGCGGGCGGCCTTTTTGACCTTGCTTGGGAAGTCTTCCGGCAGGTTGTATTTCCTGAGGACGATGTAAAGGTCGATCTTCGGGTCATCCGCCCTGCCGAGAACCTCTATGATCTCAGCGATAGGGACGAATTTGCCTCTTTTGAGCTTAAAAACGACCTTATCGCCGTCGCGGGCGCCGCCGGTCTTGCCTCTCGGCACAGGTATCTCAGGCGGCAGAGACTGCTCATCCGGGATCACGACCCCGCTTTTGCGTCCTCCCCGAAAAGTCCCTATAAATCTGGTTTTCGCCCGTTCCACTATCTTAACGACCTTGCCCTCAGGTCGGCGTCCGCGCTTGCTTTTGATCCTGACAAGCACGATGTCGCCGGAGATGGCGCCCTTCATGGCATGGGGCGGGATGAAAACGTCAGGCTCATCCTCGCGCAGAAGGAACCCAAACCCCTCCTTAAACCTCTGAATCTTGCCCTTTATCAGGTTAAGCCTTTCGGGCAGGCCGTATCTCTTTTCATCTATGCGGACGATCCTGCCGGATTTCTCAAGTTCGTCCAGGAATTTGTCTATGAGATGGCGTTCTTTCTTTCTGAGGCCGAGGCGTTTTGCGATGGAGTTACCGGTCAAAGCCCCTCGTTTTGACTCTCTGAGAACGTCCAGTATCTTTTCTGCACTTATGCGAACCCTTCTGTCCGAAGTGCGTTTCTTTTTCTTTTTTCTTGCCATATCTAACTCCTGTTCAGACCACCACAGCAAGGATTGCTATGGCGATCATCAAAAATGCGAAAATGTCGCCGTGTCTGGCGTAAAATGTTTTGCCCATCCCCACGGGCACATCGCCAACGAGGATGGTTTCATCTGCAATCAGCGTATTTTTGCTCTCCATCACCTCACCGGTCGGCGCTATGATTTGAGCTATGCCGTTTTTGGTCGAGCGCACCATGGAAAACCTGTTTTCGACCGCACGCATGGGCACGATACGGGCATGGCGTTCGTAAACAGCGGGCCAATCCCATGATGGGTCAGCGACAATCTGGGCGCCTTTCCTGCCGAGGTTCCTTGTCAAATCGGTGAAAACCTCATCGTTGCAGATCACGACACCCAATTTGACGCCCTCGACTTCGACAACCTCCGGTTCATCCCTGCCCGGTGCTGCCCTGTCAACGTAGGGGACGATATGATGTTTGTGGTATTCCGTCAGCAATTCCCCACCCGGAGAGATCACCCACGCAAGGTTGAGGTTTCGGGTGCTGTCGTAAACTCCAACCACCTGATAGATACCAAACTTGCGCGACAGGGCCGCGATGTAACTCCTCAAAGTGTCCCTTGTGGCATCCGTGACTTTGAGAACCTCCTCAGGCCAGACAACGAGCATCGCATCCATGTCCAGCGCCGCCTTTTCCACAAGTTTGCCGTAGCGTTCCGCCCAGCGGAGGGAGAAATCGGCCGGTTTGTCGATCACGTCTCCGCCCTTCTCCTTGATGCACACAGTGGCAGACCTGATGTAACTTCCGGGTTCCGCAAGACCGCTCAGTCTCCAGTATCCGAAACCCAGATCGGCTGCAATCAGCACGACCGTCAGGAGGAGCAAATAAAGGTATTTTTTGAAATTCCGGCGATAAAACGCTATTGCCCCCAATGTCGCACCGACCAGATAAATCATAAATGTCACTCCCCACAGCCCGGTGATCTCGGCTATCTGAACGGAGGGCAGGTAGCTGTAAAGCGAATAGGCGGGCGATGTCGCTGTTCCGATGTTAGAAAGGGAAATCAGGTAATCCACGGCCGCGAAAAATGATGCAAAGGCCACAGCACCCATAAGGACTCTTTTCTTACGGAACTGTCTGGCGGACAACCATATCCCCAGGGCATAAAGCAACGTCAACCCGATCACAACCGCTATGGAAATCACCACGGACCATGAAATCGCTATCAGCCCGGCGAAACCGGTCATCACAAAGAAAAGAGAGAACAGCAGGATTTCGATCAACGAATGTCTCGAAAGTGCCACAAAAACGACCACTCCTGCTGATACGAAAAGAAGGGGCCAGATGTAGAAAGGATGGCCACCAAGGTAGAACATCGCTCCTCCAAGAATTCCACCACCAGCGAATTTCAGTAGCCTCAACAGCTCCAGCTTCATACCCCCCTCCTACTTTCCAACCTGGACCACCGTCACGCCCGAGTCTGAGGCTACAAAGACGAAGCTGTCCTTTGCTTTCACATCGAAAGCCAATCCGGGGACTTTAATCATGCCCATGAATTTCGGGTTTTTGGGATTTTTGAGGGAGAAAACCTTGAGCCCTTCCTGATAGCTCGCGACATAAAGGTATGTGTCCTTGATGTCTATGCCATAGGCCGGGTTGTTGAATTTCATCTTGAAAACCTCACGCGGGTGTTTGAAATCGGTTATGTCTATCACGATAAGCCCGCCTGTTGTTGCGATGTAAGCGCAATCGTAGCCGATCTTTATGCCGTTTCCGGACACACCACCAAGGTCGATACAGGAAACGAGATTGATCTTTTCCCTGCCGGTCTTCTGCCAGATGCAAAAGCTGTCTCCAACGGTGAAAATGTAGTTTTGATACACGGAGAGATCGTTGGAACCGCCCTCCACCTCCGTCACTATGCGCGGTTTGGAAGGGTCGGATATGTCGATCAATTCCACAGCGAATATCCCCCTCTCGCTGATGTAGCAATCAGCCCCCCATGCATCGATCGAAAGCGCCGGACCCATCAGGGACAACGATGCAAGTTTCGATGGATGATAAGGATCAGTGATGTTGTAGGTCAAAAACTTATAGGGTTCCGCGCCTGTCCCGGCGTAAAGCACATTTCCGTAAACCATCAGCTCATCGATGCTCAGTCCCCCAGCCTTTGTCGTGGAAAGGAGTCTGGGTTTCGAAGGATTGGAAATGTCATATATGGCAAATCCAGCCGTCCTTTCCGCCACGAACAGCAAATTATCCTTTATGGCGATGGAATTGGCCTGTTGCGCTGTCCTGACGGACGTGATAACCTTCATTCTGGACGGAGCGATAGGGATACCGGGGAACAACATCTTCATGCATGACGTCGTGGACAACAACACTGCCCCGACGGTGAGAACCGATAGGATCTTAATTTTTTTCATAATCCGCCTCCTGATTTGCGTAGGAAAGTTAACAAGTTGATTTTACAGCATTAAGTCGGGCGTGGAGGCGGCAGAAAAACAAGTTATCCCCTCAAATTCCCGGCCCGTTGTTTCAGCAGCTCCTTCCAGTTCTGCAATTTCTTTATCCCGGCCTTGACTTTTTCGCTGAAAACGGTCAACCGAAGCTCCTCAAGTCTCCTGTGCGCATCCTCACGGATGGACTCTATCTCCGCTCTGTCACCTCTGCCCAAAAATTCAGCGGCCGAAAGTGCAGCAAGCTCTCCTTCTATCATGGCCGTGGTGGCCTCCTCAATGCCCGCTAAGTCTCCGGCCACAAAAATGTGCGGCACATTGGTCCGCATCTCCTCGTCATGCCACGGGATATGGCCTCCAAGCTCCGGGATGTAGGCTATCTCAACGCCTGCTTGCCACACAAGGTTGACGATCGGCGCAAGTCCTACCGCAAGGCATATCACATCGACATCCACTTCCCGCTCTGTTCCGGGAATGGGTTTGAATTTTTCGTCTACCTGTGCGATCACGGCCCCTTCGACTCTGTCATCCCCTACGGCCTCGATGATCGTGTGGCGTGTCAGGATGGGAACCCCGTAACGCCTGACTTTCGATGCATGGACTATATAACCGCCGATTTTAGGCAGGATTTCGACGATGGCCTCGACCTTTGAACCGGCCTGCAGGAGCTGGTAGGTCACGATCAAGCCGATGTTTCCGGAGCCGATCATCAGCACTTTTTCGCCGGGCAGAACGCCATAGACGTTCATCAACGTCTGAACAGCACCTGCCCCATAGACCCCCGGCAGATCGTTGCCTGGGAAAGCAAGCATGTTCTCCCGTGCTCCGGTAGCGAATATCACGGTCTGCGGTTTTATGTCGATGAGTTTTTCCTCAGGTTCCCGCTGGTAAAGCGCAAGAGTGCCGTCCTCATAATAGCCAACAGCGGTGGTGGAGAGCATAACGGTTATGTTCGGGTCCGCCATGACTTTTTCCGAAAGTTGTCTGCCAATGGCTATTCCTCGAACACCGGCCATGTGCTCGTATGAACCGAAAAATTTGTGGGTTTGCTTGACAAGCTGGCCGCCGAGACGCCTGTTTTCATCCACAAGCACCGACTTGATGCCCAATTTGGAAGCCATAAGTGCGGCTGAGAGCCCGGCCGGGCCGCCGCCAACGATCGCAAGTTCAACTTTATTCATCGTTCTCTCCCTTCTTAACTATCGGTTCCAGTCCCCTCTGTCTCCTGACATGGATGCCGGGCCTGACGAATTCCATGCACGTCCGGACGTTCGGTCTACCATCAACTACCATCAGGCAGGATGAGCACTTTCCTATGGCACAGAAAAAGCCACGAGGCCTGTGTTTGCGAGGGGAATATCCGAAGACCTTGATGCCAGCAGCATGTAGCGCAGCTGCAATCGTTTCGTTCGTATATCCTTCGATCGGTTTCCCTTCAAAATAAAATATCACTTTTTCGCCTCGATCGAAATCGAGGATAGGGTGATCATCAAGCCTTTTCATAACCGCCTCCGTCGAAAGTTAGTGTAAAACTTAGGATTTTCTCGTTTCAATCACCGGAGAGGCTTGGATAGTTTAATCCGAACCTCGTTTTGTAGTAAACCTTCATCCCGGCGTAAATGACCGCTCCCATCAAAATGTAAATTGGATAATGGATGCCGATGTTCAGGGCGTAGATGCCACCTGCAAGCCGAAAAGCGAACTTGGCACGGGCGACAAAATTATCCTCGTCTCCGGCACCGAAGACCCGCAGGAAGAAAATCAACGTGATAACCGCCGGGACAAAGCCCATCCAGTCCCGCAGCAGGATGGCCGTGAGTGCCGAAAGTCCGATCAGGACAGTTCCGATCACAGCGGTCGCCTTTTTGCCCAACAGCACGCCTATCGTGATCGCCCCTGATGCCCGGTCGCCCTCGATGTCGGCGATCGTGGTCTCCGCGTAAACGCCAGCCACGGCGAGCATATAGACGATCGACCGCCTCAATGCGTCCCCGGTTATCCCTCCAGCCGCACTCCAGTAACCCAACAGAAACGTCAGGAACCCATAGCCCAGACTGTTCCACACCATATCGATTATGGGACGCCCCTTGAACCTGAACGGCGGCACAGAATACATGAATCCCATGATCCAGATCGCGAACATCAGCCAGAAAGGTGTTTTTCCCAAGCATGTAGCGATCCCAAGCCCGGCAACAGACAGAACCGCCGTGTAAATCCACGCTGCCCTCACGCTGATTATCCCATCGGGCAGAAGGAAAAGTTTTCTGTTGATCCTGTCGGTTTCGATGTCGAATATCTGATTGACGATGTAGGTTGTGCCCGAAATCAGGGTCAGGGAAAGCAATGAAACCCAGAATGCGGAGGAATTGGGAAGGGCGAATCCCCAGAACCCTTTAAAACTGGCAGCATAATGGCCGTAAAAAAGAAACATCCAGACGGGCATCATAAGGGTGGGCCTGAGCAACATCACGTAATCCCAGAGATCGGCTTTCCTTTGTTCTCCCATTTTTCAATCCTCAATCAGTTTATCGATTAATCTGAGTTCTTCTTTTCCAAGGGGGCCTTCAGCGGCGGCCCTGATGTTTGCTTCAAGCTGTTCAAAGGTCTTTGCGCCCTGAATCACAGTCGAAACTGCTGGATTAGAGAGGACGAACCTCAAAGCGATCCTCGCAAGCTCGGCTGGATCGTCCGTTCCAAAAAGCTCTTTCAATCTCTCGGCCGCCATAATGTAAAGCCTTTTCCTTGCCGGTTCCAATGACCTGCGGAAATCCGTTTCGGAAAATGTGGTTGTGGACCTGTATTTTCCAGTGAGGAACCCAAAGGCCAGCGGTGTGCGGACGATTATGCCGACTCCCATCATCGGGGCAACCTTGAGCGTGAAGATTTCATGGTCCCTGTCAACGATGTTATAGACGAGCTGAAGGGTGGATGCCCCTCTTTCCATCGCAAGTCTGGAGTCCTGATGGGTGGCAACAGACACGCCCCAGAATTTTATGATACCCTGCTCCCTGAGAGAGTTAAGGGTATCTATCACGCCATCGTCCTGCAGAACGTAATCCGGGGGATTGTGGAGCTGATAGACGTCGATGTAATCGGTTTTCAGCCTTTTGAGGCTCTGCTCTACCGCAAATTTGATGTAGTCGGGATCGAAATTGTGCCGAATACCTCCGTGATAGAAATCCCAGCCGACTTTCGTGGCTATGATGATATCCTTCCTGACATCTGAAAGGGCCTCACCGATGTATTCCTCGCATTTACCCTGCCCGTAGATGTCCGCCGTATCGAAAAAATTGACGCCGAGATCGAAGGCGTGGCGAAGGAGTCGCACAGCATGGGAGCGATCAACAGGACCGTAATCACCGCTCAGCGACCAGGTGCCGAGCCCCAGCTCGGTTACTTCCAGCCCCGTGTTGCCAAGCTTCCGCTTCTTAATTGAATTCATGTTCAACTCTGTATAGAGGGCTGTAAGCTTATATGGTAAACGGGCACCGTGTCAACAACGCGATTGCTTTCCCGACAAAAGTAGAATTACCATTTACGCATATCAAGGAGGCACACAATGTATAAACCTCGAATCGCATTTCTGGTCACACATGGGACGGACACCATGGCATGGGGACTGGCCTATCTGACCTACGCCATCAAAAGGTCATGTTTCCCGATCGGCATGGTTGGCTCGCAAATACCCATGACCGAGCAATATTCTGATGGTTTCGCCAATGTAAAGCTTGCTGTTACAATGCTGACCCGCCTTGCCCAGCCCCTCGTCTTTGTAGCGTTCGACAACGGACGCAAGGTCTATGCCCGGTCGCTCCAGAAGGTCGACAAGTGGGACATCGATGCCTTCATGGGGAATGTTGTGGCGCAATACGATTCCAACAGGTTCCTTTACATCGAAACGGCGCGGACGAGGCTTGCTCCGATCGACAGGCTTTATCTGCTCCGAACCGGCGGCACCATCGAGGCGTCACAGAGCGACGGAAAATACAATGCCGGGCGTGCTGAGGATGTCGTCGCCCGATACATTAAGGACAATTTTACTGCCCGGAGCGGCACCTCCTCAGGGGAAGTGAAAAGCGTCATCCCTGTTGCGCCCGGAAAAATCGGACTTCCGCCGGGAGGGGTGGATTCGTCGGATATGACGTTAGATAAATGGGAACGTGTGGCATCTGCCATCGTAGCCCTTGCACGGGCATGTCCTGAGGACATCGACAAAATAGATGCCCTCTCAGGCCAGCTAAACGACTCACATGCATGTTACCGCCCCACGATGGACGGCCGGTTTGATGACGGTGTAAGAGTCATCTATGCAACGCCGTTCACCAGTGCTGAGGGCTATCTCAGGGCGGCTGAACATGCTTCCGGGGTGATACTTCTGGGATATGGAGCCGGGAACACAAACATCGAAGAAGAGGGCGCCTTCTCACCCATGGGGATGCTGAGGTTCATAGCCGGGCAGTCGCTTTCCGGGAACTACAAATTTGCAGTCCTGTCCTCACATGCTTACCGGGGGATAATCGACTCAATTTACGAAAATGGAGCGAGAGGTTTCGAGGACAACGAGATTTCAAAGATACTGATGCCCTCTGCAGACTTTTCCGTAGCGAGGTCACAGGTGAAGTTAGGGTTTATTCTGGGCCACATGGACGAACTGTCAGAGAGGTTCTCCGGGAATGATGCGCTCCGGATGGTCAAAATCCTGTTTCTATCCGGTGCCAGATTTGCATCGAAGGACAGCAAAGCATGGTTTGAGCGTCATCTCAATGTGAGGATTCCCGAACATGACCTGCTCATCAACCGCAGTTTCGACGAAGCCGTGGAAAAAGCGCTTTCCTACCTTGGAAAACCTGAAAGACGGTTTTTCATCATCCCTGACCGCAAAATTCAGGACATGAGCGCAATACAGGGGAACTATGTTGTCATCGTTCAGCCCTCGCCTTTCGTCGGGGAATCCATCGAAGGCGCACCTCTGGACGGTGCCCGAAGCCTCGCAAATATCCTGCTGAAATCCTTTGAGTGGAAAGTGGTTAACGTTAAACTGTTTGAAAAGGATGTTTCCCTGACCGATAACAAGCTTTTGCAGTTGCTCCAGAATGCCGCATTTGTTTTCTGGGAGTCAATTTACCCTTACGACGCCCGATCGCAGGTGACGCGGATCATAGAAAAACTCATGGACAGGGCACTCCAGCTGAGAGTTGAAGGGCGTTTCCCTCCGTCCATCTTCATCGGGACGAGCGCATTCGAGTTCCTGAAGGCGGTGGTTCGCAGAACGGAACTGTCCATGGAAACTCTCAAGCTCAACCATTTCGGCTCTGAAAGGAACACCGGGAAGATAATGCCATTCGAGCCCGATGAGGCACTTCCTGACGAGGAAATCACGGCTTACAAAAGCATAGCCGGGCGGTTCAGGGGGATCGTCGAGCATGTTGTGGAATTGGAAAAAACTGATGTCCCTCTGCTGTTTGAGCAGCCTTACGTCGGGGATACGGACTTTCTGGTCAAACTGAACTACCGCCTCGCCGCAGGTGGAGGAAATGGCCTGCCGTTAGGGCTGGAGATAACATCGGTGTGGGCGGATCACCCTCAGGGAATAGCCTCTTTTGCGGTCTATTACAGGTCACCGGGGATAGAGGTTCAGCGAGATCTGGCGTTTATGTTCCATCCTGAGATAATTGGTGCCGAACAGGTAAGCGAACTGTTTGAGGGGGAGGATGTCCCGGTTTCTCTGAGCAACGACGGGGTGAAACTCCTCATTGCCGGAGTGCTTTCCAGCCTGAATTGACAAAAATAAAAAGGGGGCGGCTTCGCCGCCCCCTCAACCTTCGGTTCAAATCACCCTATCACTTCAGAAGGATAACCCGTCTGGTCGCTGTGAATCCGTCGCTCGTGCTCATCCTGATGAAGTAGATACCGCCCTTCACTCTGTTACCGTAAGCATCACTTGCATCCCATGCGATTTCGTGGACACCGGCATTGAGGTTACCGTTGACAAGGGTCCTGACCACCCTTCCTGAGACGTCCATCACCTGAATCCTGACTCTGGAGTCCTTCTTCAATCCGAAGGATATAGCGACCCTGTTCCTGAACGGGTTAGGTCTTGCAGGAGCCAGATATGTGACTTTCGGTATCTCGGTTCCGGCAGACTGCTGACCCTTGGTGGACATAACGACCACAGTTCTGGTTGCAACGTTGTTGGACGGATTGGGGTCACCAGCTTTCTGGATAATCGACGTGATTGTGTATTGGCCGGGATACATCGGAATCCACCTCGAAGGAGTATAGACTGTCAGAGTTTCCCCGGCTCCAAGACCGGTAACATCAACTGCCTGACTGTAAATCACGACTCCGTTGGGATCGACGACCTTGTTGATGAGCCTGAAGGATGCAGTCGGGCCAAACGTGTTGTTTCTAATGAGTGCGCCTACTGTGACAGCATTGCCGACGAAGATGGAATCGGCATTTTCAACCACTGCATCAAGCGCCATGATGTCGCCCGGCACCTCAGAGGAGACCCATGTTGTCATCAGGGCATCCACATACCATCCCGCAGCAGTTCCCGCATCATTGGACACGAAGTGGAACGCCACTCTCATCGGCCTCGGATTGGCGCTGGCGAATTCGCTGAGATCAACAATTACCCATCTCCAGCCTCCGCTTGATCCAACAAAAGCACCCTCTCCGTTGAACAGAGGCGAT
Organism: Caldifarciminota bacterium; assembly: GCA_027064565.1. Taxonomy (GTDB): domain Bacteria; phylum Hydrothermota; class Hydrothermia; order B15-G9; family B15-G9; genus WGAI01. The sequence continues at coordinate 11,303 of JAMOPK010000200.1, forward strand.
GTTCCGGGATATCCACCCTGGATCTCCAGAGGATACCATGTCGTGCCGTCATAGGAATATTCCAGGCGACCTGCATCTTCGTCAGAGAACTCATACCACGTGGCAAATACGAAGTAAGAGTGAGGTTCTGTGACTATGATCAGCGGCGAAACCAGTCTCCAATCGGCGTTGTTAGCGTAATCTCCGCCAAGCACTGTGCCCCATGCGAGATAGCCCTCATAAGCGCCTCCGGGACCGGCAGCGGGGGTGCCGAATTCCCATCCACCCTCAGGCTCAAACAGGGAGTCACTGTCTGCAACCACGTGTTCGGGAACAAGGAATGAGGTTTTCACCACGTCATCGGTCGTGTCAATGTCGTGGGGCAGATTGGCAATGAATTTCACGCAATAGGTGCCCGGATCGCCCACGGTGTAGGTCGGGAACGTCACCACGCCTGTGGCTCCGGGATCGAGGGTGATGGAGTTCGTCGTGGTGGTTACCACTGAATCAGCGTCCACATATTTGATCACGAGCGTCACCGGGATCTCGGAAGTTATCGTTCCTTCGTTGACCACTTCAACAGCCGGATCGATGTTCTCGCCGGTCTGATAGATTTCGCGATCAGGTGACACTATGGCACTCATGTGGGCATCGCGATAATAGACGAATACCTGTTTTTCGATAGCGTTGTCGGTCGTGTTGGTGTCGGCATCCAGGGGCGCCTCAAACTTGAATTTGATTGCCCCCGGAACGTCAAAGGTGTATTCGGAGAAGGACGCAACGGCCGTATCTCCGGCTGCGACGGCGAGGTTGATTGTCTCGGTGTAAATGGCTGTGTCTTTCGTCGTCACCTGAATAACTGTGAGGGTCACATCCACGCTTTCATCCACTCCGCCAAAGTTCACTACTTCAACAGCCGGCGTGACGGAAGAACCGAGCTCGTAGAGGCTATCCTGAGGTTCGAGGACCTCGGTCAAGGCAATGTCATGATACTGGATAACCTCGATGTCGTTCTCGTCCCGCGGCTCAAGTTTGTAGTTGCCATAGCTGTAGTAAAGCGGGCCGGTGATGTTGTAATGTGTCCCGGCAGTCGGGCTATACCTGTAGAACAGGTCATCAACCCTGAGTTCGCCGGAACCATCGTCCACAAGCCATTCTCCGTATCCGAGGTTATCATCCACACACTCTGCGTTCTCCACACGGAGCAAGACGCCCTCGTATTGCTCATCAGAGGCCTGTCCCGTGGGGACAACAAGCGGCTGAGGCAGCTGCACGTT
>JAMOPK010000201.1 GCA_027064565.1 Caldifarciminota bacterium
ACCCTGCGCTCATTCTCCACGTCGTCAGGCAGTTCAATGCCAAGCGCTTCGGCAAGTTTATCGCGGTAGAGGTCAAAAGAGGTGCGTATCAATTTCGAGAACTTCAACGCCGCCACAAGGGATATCCGATAGGAGTCCTTCATCAGGAATCCAAAAATCGCAAGGAACAACAGGGCAAGGCCAAATTTGGCGGGATTTGCGTCGGTGATACCCTTCAGCATGGCCAGAACCACCCATTCGACGCCCAGCATCGCCGACAGCAACGAAGTCCTCAGCATCAAAACCATTTCGTTGAACGAGGTATCGATGGCGCTCCGTATCTCCGACGGCAGCTGAACGTAAAGGTGTTCCCAGAGGACTATCGGGTCGATCCCGTATCTCAGGCGGGGATACTCCTCAGAGGCCTTCAGGATGTTGCCGAGATCAGTGGGCATGATGTTTTCCTTTCGGGACGGGTAGTTGTAAACTAACATGGAGTCCAGCAAGCGAAACTGGTTGAGTTTGTCGGCGTAGTCCTCGTCTTCATGTTTTTTCTTATGCAGTTCGGCAAAAAGTTTCTCCCATTTAGCTCTCATTTCTTCCCATCGGCGGATTTTCTGAGCTAGCATTTTCCTGCGAAGTCTGGGAGGAAGCAGGTAGCCTTCAAAGAACATGACCGTGGTTTTTGAAAGCAGGGAAATTACCCATGCTGTGATGATGACCAGAACGAGGAAGATGATGGATTCAAACACACCGGGGTTCTGCATGAGCGCTTTCAGCCTGTGCTCATGCACCGCCCAGCCGGCAATGGCCATGAACCAGAAAGCGAACGACGGCATGAAGGAAAAAAGCAGCCATTGCGGCCCAAGTGATTTTGTCAGTTGTTTCCAGATGTCACCCATTTTTGTTCACCAGAACCAATTTTTTGTGATGATGCGGACACACAGGGACGTTTGCAGGGTCGTATTCCGGCAGGTATCGCCTGTAACCACAGCCTTTGACAGGGCATTCAAGGACAACGACATCGACTTCAGGCACTCCGGCCAGCTCCGCTGTGATGGAAAACCGCTCTTCCATAAGTTCGCCGTCCCTACGGACCTCACGCTCCCGTTTCTCGCCATCCTCCCGCTTCTCACCCTGATCAGCGGGCGATGGCACTCCACCTACACCTTCATAATCAAACATGTTACTCCCTCCCGTATGATTGAAGCGCCTCAGCGGCCCTGATCCACTGAGACGTCCGCGTCAACATGGGGAATCCCCGTTCAAGCCTCGAGACTATCTTTGAAATCTTAGCGACCACAGGCAACCTGAGGCCGCTCAATCCCATGACATCCTCTTTTTTGATGAGTTCATCCGGCGGGCCGTCCCAGATGATTTCACCCATGGACATGACGATCACCCTGTCACACTCCTCAAAGGCCACATCGATGTCGTGCGTGACGATCAGCATGGCCGTGCCGTCGTCGCTGAGTTCCTTGCCCAACTCGATCAGCCTGAGCGCTGAGCGTCGATCCTGCCCGAAAGTCGGCTCATCAAGGATTATCAGTCTCTTGCCGCCGAGGAGCGCTGTTCCGAGTGATAGGCGCCTCTTTTCGCCCTGACTCAGCCGAAACGGATTTCGATGCTCTTTGCCGCTCAGGTATAGCCTTTCGATGAATTCGCGGGTCTTGCGTTCCAGCTCCCGGCCTTTCAAACCCATTTTTTTGAATTCAAATGCGATCTCCTCGAACACGGTCGGCATTATGAACTGATGTTCCGGATTCTGAAACACATAGCCGATCATGGAGTAGTATTCCTCAGGCGAATATTCCGACTGCTCCTTCCCCATGAACTCGATGGTGCCGAGATGTGGCTTTTTGATGCCCGCAACAAGGTCCATCAGGGTGGTCTTGCCGGAACCGTTCCTGCCAACGACGGCAACTATCTCGCCCTCATGCAGTTCAAAGGATGCATTGCTGACCGCGCGCACACCGTTTGGATAGGTATAGACGAGGTTTCTGACCCTCAAAATCGTCTCTGACGAACGGGACGATGACTTCACCACGAACACCCTCTCCGGCAACATGGCGATTTTCCGCGCTATGCCGCTGACGACTATCTTTCTGGAAACCGACTCCGGAGTTGGGACAAACCGGGAGGATGGAATCTCAAGGAGTCTACGCTTCTCAAACTCTTTCAACAGCAGAAGGCCACGTGGGATCGCCGTTCCGTGTTCAAGCAGTGTGTCGAAATGCCCGACAAGGACATCGGGGACCGTGCCGGAGAAGGCGATCCTGCCGTCGGGCGACATTGCTATCACCCGATCGACCGATTCTAACAGGCTGTCTATTTTGTGTTCGATAATCAACATCCCTTTCGTCTGGAGCCTCGGGATGTAGGACAGGAAATGCTCGGTGGCGGCCGGATCGAGCA
>JAMOPK010000202.1 GCA_027064565.1 Caldifarciminota bacterium
GCATTTGAGATATCCCGGTTGCTTCCCGGTGACGTGGAGGCCTGTGCCAGAATAGTCGCGGGAACCGAACTCTGGCATCGTTACTCCATCGACTTTGACAGGGCTTTAAAGCTTTTCAAAAAGGCCCTGGAGAATCATGAACCTGTCTTTGTTGCCAGATCAGGCGACGAGGTCGTCGGCTTCGTCTGGGCGATCCCCCGCGGGATGTTCGGCCGGAGCGGATACATAAAACTCATAGGCGTCGCCCCATCAGCCAGAGGCAAAGGCATCGGCGCAAAGCTGCTGCATCACGCGGAACAGTTTCTCGCCCGGTTTGATAGGGACGTGTTCCTGCTGGTCTCTGATTTCAATACCCCGGCACAGAAGTTCTACCGACGGGAAGGTTATGTTGAAGTCGGGCGTCTTCCCAATTACGCCGTCGAGGGGATTACCGAGGTGCTCATGTGGAAAAGGCTGGAATAGCTATCGTTTCACAACCGGTTTTACCATCCCTTTGCGTTGATAGCCAAAAAGGGCCAGCTGGCCACAAGCGGCTTTCACGTCCTGGCCCTTGGACTTCCTCAATGTCACTGTGTAAGGCAATTTCATCAATTTCGTGTAAAACCTGTAAATTTCGTCATCTGTGGGCGCCCTGAAATCGGAACCCGGAAAAGGGTTGAAGGGTATGATGTTGATTTTGGAGGGCAGTCCCTTGAGGAACGAATCGATGGCCTCGATGTCCTCGTCAGAATCGTTAAAGCCCGGCAGGAGCACATACTCGAAGGTCACAAAGCGCTTTTTGGCGTGATAATACGAAAAGATCGCTTTCCTTAACTCCTTCAACGGGAACCTTCTGGCCACGGGGATGATTTTCTCCCTTTTGCTCTGGATCGCAGAATGCAGGGATATGGCGAGCTTGAACTGTCTGGGATGCGCTGCCAATTTGTAGATTCCGGGCACTATCCCGACCGTCGAGATGGTTATCTTCCTTGCCCCGATGTTCAAAGCCCTGTCGTCGTTGAGGAGTTCCGCCGATCTGATGGTGGCCTCATAGTTCAAAAACGGCTCGCCCATCCCCATGTAAACCACGTTGGTGATCCTGATCCCTAACGCGAGTGAGATGCGGAGAACCTGTTCGGCTATTTCCCATGCCTCTAAGTTCCTTTTGTAGCCCAGTAACAGCCCGGTTGCACAAAACTTGCATCCGATGGGACAGCCCACCTGAGTGGAAACGCAAACCGTCTTTCGACCCCGGTCAGGGATAAAAACCGATTCGATCTCATGCCCGTCCGGTAGCTCAAAAATGAATTTGACACTTCCATCTTCGGACTCAACCCGCTGTTTTTCGACGATGGAGGGCACGAAAAACTCCTCTGCAAGCCTTTCGCGGAAGGATTTTTTGATGTCCGAGAACTTCATTATGTCGGTTTCGCCTTTGCGCCATATCCAGTTGAAAATCTGGGTGGCTCGATAGGGTTTTTCACCCATATCCCTCATGAGGGATACAAGCTCCCTGAAGGAAAACGATTTGAGGTTCTTTTTGTCTTCCACGGTGTTTTTGACCTGCTCCATGGCTCAATGCCTCAACGGAATGACGTCCTTGCCCCTGATCTGGTATCTGATCAGCTTTGCGGACAGGGTGCCAAACGATATCCTTGCCTCGATAAACAGGGGAATGTAGGGCTTATAAGGTCCTATCCAGAGGGTAGTTTCGCCTTTCAACAGTCCTTTTTTCCCGAAATCCGGTTTCACACTCACACCCCTGTATTTTCCCCACGGAAGCCGAATTTTACGGAATCTCTCCGGAACCACGGTCGCGATAGCGGTGATTCCATCGACATGATAAGGGATCCTGAGCGTTTCTCCGGGCTTTACGCCCAATTTTCTCATGAAAAATATCGCTGCAAGCGGGTCGAATACGTTTCCCTCTATCTCGTATCGCTTTCCGTTGGAATACAGAGCGTAACCGCTGTCCGGAAAATAGCTTATGGAAACGTCGAGTTTGTAATTTCCTTCCCGAATCCTCTTTTTATACACGATGGAATGGGTAAAAGCTGTGTCCACGTAGGAGTGGAACTCATCGTTTATCGAATACAACCTCGAAAATGACGGCGAGGAATGCAACCTCATCAGGATGTGGTAAACGGGCTGGCCGTCCAGCGAGTCTTTTGTCAGCGAAAGCGTAAGGACGCCGGCCTTTATGAAGCCGTATTTGACTTCGTATGTGAGTTTTTCGCCGGGAAGAATCGAGGCGATCAGGTTTAAGGTCAGGATGATTTGAATCATAGCATTTAGATTTTACAGAAAAAAGCTTTCCAATAAAGAGAAAGCGGAGAGGGTGGGATTCGAACCCACGGTAGGGGGGCAACCCCTACAACGGCTTAGCAAGCCGCCGCCTTCGACCGCTC
>JAMOPK010000203.1 GCA_027064565.1 Caldifarciminota bacterium
ATAAGCACATGCTTCTCTTTAAAAAGAAAAAGCCACTTGGGATCGAAAACGAGCGGAAATCCCTCCCTGACGGCCTCTGGTATAAATGCGATAACTGCGGGGAGATCCTTTATCGTGCCCAGCTTGAGAGGAACCTCTGGGTCTGCCCCAAATGCGGCCACCACTTCCGCATCGGTGCCTTGAAATACCGTGAAATCCTGCTCGATGACGGCAAATTTGATGAGGAGATTGCCCCGAATCTGGAATCGGTTGACCCTCTGGAGTTTCCTGATTATCCGAAAAAATTGAAAAAATCACAGGAAAAAACCGGTCTGAAAGAGGCTGCGATTGCGGGTGTCGGCAGGATGGGCGGCAAAAAAGTCGTGGCTTTCATAACCGATTTCGGGTTTATGGGCGGATCCATGGGGTCGGTTGTGGGCGAGAAATTCTATCGGGCGGCTCGGAAGGCAATTGAACTCAAAGTTCCGCTTGTTGCCATAACCGCTTCAGGCGGTGGCGCCCGCATGCATGAAGGAATCATCTCCCTGATGCAGATGGTGAAAACGAGCCTTGCCGCACTGGAGATGGACGAGGCGGGCATTCCTTACATCGTCGTCCTCACCCATCCCACGATGGGTGGAGTGATGGCGTCCTTTGCTTCTCTCGGCGACGTTTTGATCGCCGAACCGAATGCCCTGCTGGGTTTTGCAGGGCCGAGGGTCATTCGTGATACCATCAGACAGGAACTTCCCAAGGGGTTCCAGCGCTCCGAATTCCTGCTGGAGCATGGGATGATCGACATGGTCGTCCCGCGCAAAGAATTGAAGGAAAAAATCGTGAAAATACTGGATATTCTGGAGGGGAATAAGAGACATGGCCAGAGTTGATCTGATAAAGGTCACCAAAATTTTTGAAAGAGGCAACGTTGGCGTTAAGGATGTGACTTTCACCGTAGAGGATGGCGAATTTGCCGTTATCCTTGGTCCATCCGGATGCGGAAAGACCACCACCCTCAGACTTATCGCTGGATTGGAAAAGGTGACATCGGGTGAGATTTACATTGGCGGCAAGCTGGTGAACGATATTCCGCCCAAAGACCGCGACATCGCAATGGTGTTCCAGAACTACGCACTCTACCCGCACATGACCGTTTTCGACAATATGGCATTCGGCCTGAAGATGCGGAAAGTCCCCAAGGACGAGATCAAGAGGAGGGTTGAGGAAGCCGCAAAGATACTGGGCATCGAGCACCTGCTTGACCGTAAGCCGCGCGAACTCTCTGGCGGTCAGCGTCAGCGCGTCGCTCTCGGCCGGGCTATCGTCAGGCATCCAAAGGTCTTCCTTTTCGATGAGCCACTTTCCAACCTCGATGCCAAGATGAGGGTCAAGATGCGCGCTGAGATCGCGAAGCTGCACCAGAAACTCAACGCCACGTCCATCTACGTCACCCACGATCAGGTGGAAGCCATGACATTGGGCGACAAGATCATCCTTATGCGCGCCGGTGAAGTCCAGCAGATCGATGACCCGCTTAACCTTTACCACAAACCGGTCAACAAGTTCGTGGCCGGCTTTATCGGCTCTCCACCCATGAATTTCTTTGAGGGCAAAATTCAGACAGAGGGCGAAAAGTTCTACTTCATCAACGATGATTTCCACCTCGCTATACCGGATTCGAAGGCCGCTCCCTTGAAAGACAAAATCGAAAACGTCAAGGATGTCTATCTCGGGATCCGCCCTGAGGACATCTATCTGCCCGAAATTTCGCCGAAAAACGCCAATATAGAAAGCGTTAAAGCGAAAGTCGATTTCGTGGAAACGCTTGGGAATGAAATCCTCGTTTACTACACGACCGAACACGGCAATTCGTTTATCTCACGTATCCCGCCCTATCATCCGCCTCAGCCTGGCGATGTGCTGGAACTCCATTTTAACATGGACAAATCCCACGTTTTCGACAAAGAGACTGAAAAGAATCTGACGATTTAGAGAGTCATATCGCAGGGATTTTGACGGATTGGCCGATTTGAGGCACAGGCGTGCCATCTGGTAAGACAGATTTTTATGATTTTGATGATTCTTTTGGCTTTTCCCCATGCATAAGGATGTCGGGCGGGACGCCCGACCCACCATGACGCCCGACCCACCATGACGCCCGCCCCACCATGATGCCCAACCTACCAGTCTCTGACTCAATCCTTGATGACAGTCAAAAAATGGAAAATGGGAAAGTCAGAACATCGGTGGGACGGCCGTCCGCGGCCGTCAAATTACTTCCCAAACTGTGAGTGGCCGCCCCTAACCGACAGCTTGGCCCTTAGTCTCGGTTCCCAACAGCAAAACAACTGCCCCTGATATGAGCGACAGCATAGCGAACCACATAAGGGCTTCCATGGGATTAGCGC
>JAMOPK010000204.1 GCA_027064565.1 Caldifarciminota bacterium
CCTCGGGCACGACCTCTTCGGCAGGCGGGACAGCATCATCCTCAAGCTATGTCCTGACCTCAATCACCGGCATCACCGCCACAGGCTCATCCCAAAACTCATCCTACAACCTTCAGAGCGGCATGCCATATCAGCTCGTCCTGTTCGGCATCGAGGAAAACCCCAACCCAACGCTGCCCCTGAGCTTCCAGTTCTTCCCGCTCTCCCCCAACCCCATGCGCAACAGCGTATCCATAACCTTCGCGCTGCCAGAGAAGGCCCGTGTGAGGATAGAGGTCTATGACGTGAGCGGCAGGATGGTGTGGCATTCGGATGAAGTTTACTCGCCCGGCAGGCACAGTGTGCGGTGGCGGGGGACGGATGTGAACGGCAACAGGGTGGGGAGCGGGTTATATATCGTCCGGTTCGAGGGGGCCGGCCGTGTGATCTCCCGCAAACTGCTCCTTGTCAGGTGAAACCTTCCGGGCAGGGGAACTTCTCCCCTGCCCCTCTCCATTTTTTCCAGCACAATTTCCACATCAGGGAATAAGCCAATGACCGGCTGACAACAACGGATTTTCGACAGGCTCAATGTCGGCTTTCTCTCATGGCGGTTTTTCCACTAAAATTTGAGCAAAACAGGGGGCATTGACATGGAGCTTAAGGAACTGATTGACGTCGCCGCCGGTCGAAAGCCGGCCGACCTTGTGCTGAGAAACGGGAAGCTTGTTAACGTGTTTTCAGGCGAAATTATCGAGACCGATGTCGTTATCCACAGTGACCGCATTGCCGCCATCGGCGAGGGTTACGAAGCCCGAACCGAGATCGACCTTGCAGGCCAATACGTCATGCCCGGGTTCATCGAAGGCCACATCCACATCGAAAGCTCGATGTTGAGTCCAAAACGGTTCGCTGAGGCGGTAGTTCGGCACGGCACCACCACAGTCATCGCCGACCCACACGAAATCGCCAACGTGCTGGGCCTTGAAGGGATCAGGTTTATGCTCAGGGACTCGGAAAACTTGCCGGTTGATATATTTTTCATGGCGCCCTCCTGCGTTCCGGCGACGAACATGGAGACCTCAGGCGCGGTCCTGACGGCCGATGACCTCAAGAAACTCAGGGATGAGCCGCGGATTCTGGGACTTGCCGAGATGATGAACTTCCCCGGTGTGGTAATGGGATTGCCCGATGTGCTTGAAAAATTGGAAGTTTTCGACCTCAGAGACGGGCATGCCCCCCTTCTCAGGGGCAAAGACCTCAACGGCTACATCGCGGCCGGGATATACTCCGACCACGAATGCGTTGACATCGATGAGGCGCGTGAGAAGCTACGCCGCGGCATGCAGATCATGGTCAGGGAGGGCACCGGCGCTCGCAACCTCGAAGCGCTCATAGGGTTGCTTGACGAATCGAACTGGCCGTTTCTGTCACTCGTTTCCGACGACCGTCACCCCGGCACACTCCTGAACGAAGGGCATCTGAACGGCATCATCGCAGGCGCCATCCAGCACGGCGCACCGCTCATCAACGCCGTCCGCATGGCGACCATAAACACCGCCAGATACTTCCGGCTTTATGACCGCGGCGGCATCGCACCCGGAAAAATCGCCGACATCGTGGTCACTCCGAAACTGCCTGAGATCACTCATGTGCTCAAAAACGGCAGATTGGTCGTCAAAGACGGGCAGTTGACAGCCCCGGGGGATGTGCCGGTCGGAAGGCGGCTGGGTGAGGTCAGGCTCGAACCTGATGCCGGTAAGCTCGTCGTGAGGCCCGGTAAGGGCAAAATGCGCGTCATCGTGGCCCATGAAGGCTCGCTCCTGACGGATGTCATGCTGGTCGAGCCGAAAGTCGAGAACGGTCAGGTGGTCTCCGATACCGAGCGCGACGTCCTGAAAATCTCGGTCTGGGAGCGTCATCACGGCACAGGTAACGTCGGCGTGGGGTTCGTCCACGGCTTCGGCCTCAAAAGAGGAGCCATCGCCGGCTCTGTGGCCCATGATTCGCACAACGTGATCGCTGTGGGCGTATCGGACAGCGACATCCTGACGGCGGTCGAACGAATCCGTGAGATGGGCGGCGGACTCGTGGTCGTGGCGGACGGCAGGGTGTTAGCTGAACTGCCGCTTCCTATTGCCGGGCTTATGACCGACATGCCGATTGAGGAGACAGCACGCCTTGAGAGTGAACTCAACGAAGCCGCACATGGTTTAGGCTCGACGATGTCAGCGCCATTCATGACGTTGAGCTTTATGGCGCTGCCGGTGATCCCTCACCTGAAACTCACCGACAAAGGCCTCGTTGACGTGGACAGGTTCGATTTTGTGGGGCTGTTCGAATAAAAAGGACGGGCGGTGGTTCCCACCGCCCGCATTGCAGAGAGTCCACCCTCA
>JAMOPK010000205.1 GCA_027064565.1 Caldifarciminota bacterium
ACGCTCAGAATCAGGGTCAAACGGCCCTTTGCGATCTCCCGCGACGTCACCATCGAAAAGGAGACGGTCATCGTCGAGATAGAACACGATGGCACAGTCGGTTACGGCGAGGCGATCCCTTACCCCTACTACGGCGACCACATCGGGGCGGTCAAAGGATTCATCGAACTTGCGATCCCCATGATTGAGTCGGAGTTCAGCGATCCCTTCGACATCCGTGCGATCGAAAACAAACTCCACGAGCTTGCGGGCAGGAACTATCCCGGAAAGGCCGGGATAATCAATGCGCTCTACGACCTCATTGGCAAAAAATTGGGCATCCCGGTCTGGAAATTGATTGGCGTGCACAAAACGCCCATCAGGACGTCTTACACCATCGGGCTCGGCGAGATCGATGAGATGGTCAGGGACCTTTGCGACCATCCCGACTTTCAGGTCTATAAGATAAAGTTAGGCACGGACAGGGATTACGAGATCATCAAGGCCATTCGGGAGGCCACAGACAAACCGATCCGTGTGGACGCCAACGCTGCATGGCAGCCGAGGGAGGCGCTCAGGAAGATCGAGTTCATGGCCGAACTCGGAGGCGTGGAGTTCGTCGAACAGCCACTCGCCCCGACCGACTACGAGGGCCTGAAGTTTCTCAAGGAGCGGTCGCCTCTGCCGATCGTGGTGGATGAATCGGTGCTGACGTCGCATGACATCCCGCGCCTCATCGGACTGACCGACGGCATCAACATCAAGCTGGCGAAAAGCGGCGGCATTCTGGAGGCCCTGCGGATGATCGAAATCGCACGGGCACATAACCTTCAAATCATGCTGGGATGCATGGTTGAGACGGGGCTGGGGGTGGCCGCTGCGGCACAGGTGGCCCCGCTGGTGGACTTCGTTGACCTCGACGGAAACATCCTGCTCGCGGAGGACCCATTTGAGGGTCTGCCCGTTGAAAATGGGTTCATCCACCTCTCGGATGAGCCCGGGCTGGGCGTCAGGCCGGGAGCAGGCTATTGAATTGAAAACTCAGGGCGGGAATTGCCCGACTTGATGGAGGACAGAAATGAACAGCTATGAGCTTGCAAAATATCTGGATGAGCTTCTGAGGGTCAGAGAGGTTCAGGACATCAGCAACAACGGCCTTCAGGTGGAGAACGGCGGCCGTGAGGTTCGTAAGGTCGGCATGGCCGTGGATGCGTCTCTGAAATCCTTTGAGGAAGCGGCCAAACGCGGCATCGATTTCCTGATCGTGCACCACGGCATATTCTGGGGCAAACCGGAACTGATCCGCGGCCAGATGTATCGAAGGGTTAAAGCGCTGCTGGACAATGGTATAGCCCTTTACGGCGCCCATCTGCCGCTGGACATCCATCCGGAATACGGTAACAACGCCGTCGGCCTGAAACTGCTTGGCGTCGAGAAAGGTGAGCCGTTCGGCGACTACCACGGCGTCCTTCTGGGCTGGGAGTTTGAGCTGCCTGAGCCGATGGACAGGGATGCTTTCAAGGAGTTGGTTGACAGCAGGTTTGCCACGCAATCGCTGATGTGGCCCTTCGGGCCGGGTGAAGTGCGGAGGGGCGCTTTCGTTTCGGGCGGCGCAATCAGCCTGCTGCCCGAAGCCATCGAGAAAAAGCTTGACGTTTTCATCACCGGCGAGCCTTCACATGCCCATTACTGGACGGCGGTGGAGGGCGGCATCAACGTCATCCTTGCGGGCCACTACGCCACGGAAAGGCTCGGCGTGATGGCGATAGGCGAACACATCAACGAAAAGTTCGGAATTCCCATCGAGTTCATCGAGCTGCCAACCGGGCACTGAGCGTCAGGCATCACCCCACCCGCTCATCGTCATCCGCTCGCCACGGCGGGGAGACGATGCATAGGAACCTGAAGGGGATGTCGCCGGTGTTTTCCACCCACTGGACGGTGCCCGGCGGGATGTGGACGACGCAGCCCGGCTCGACGGCCCGCGCCTCACCGCCGACGTGCACGGTCGCACGGCCCTCGATGACGTAATAGACCTCGGTGCTCGTTTTGAGCCTGTGGGGGACCGTGGCCCCGCCCGGCTCCACGACGGCGTAAGCAACGCTGAAACCGGGATTTACACCGTCATTGGCCGGATGGAGCAGCTCCCTGAGCCGGGAGTCATCGTTCGCCACGATCTCAGGACAATCTTTGAGGCATTTGACCAGCATCTCACACCTCCCTTGCATTTTCAACCACTCTGTCAGGGATTAAGTCAGAAGCTGACCTGATGTTATTTCCATAACTCAGGCGAGACAACGCCGGGGAAAAGCCTGTCCCGACTTCTGACTGAATGCAGGTATCGGCGCCCGTCCTCGTCCATGCCATCCTCAGCGATCTGGAGCAGCTTTTT
>JAMOPK010000206.1 GCA_027064565.1 Caldifarciminota bacterium
GGCCAGCGGAACCCTTACCAGAGCTGAGCGGTTCCTGTAGCCCCAGCAGATGGAGGTTGGCGCCTCCTGATGGGGCACGAGGCGCAGGTATGAGACCGGAATGGTGTTTCCGAAAGCCGTCAGGGAGGGGGCAAATTTGAGGTATCCGCCGATGAGCTTCTTCCCGACTTTGCTGAGTCCATCCCTGCCAACTATCATGTTGAAGCCGTCTTTGACCAGCCTTGAATGGATATGCAGGCCGCTGCCGGCATGTCCGACAAGCACCTTGGGTGCGAAGGTCACGTTCACACCGTGCCGATATCCGACGGCCCTCAGGATCCAGCGGGCGAGAACAAGCTGGTCAGCCGCATCTTCAAGGGGAACCGGGAGAAACTCTATCTCGTTCTGCTCAAGGTCGAGTTCGCCATACCTCACAAAGCCGACCTCGGAGTGGCCGTATTTCACCTTACCTCCGGCCGCTGTGATGGCTAACATGGCCTCCTTTCTCAGGGCCTCGAATTTGGAGAACGGGAAGGATGCATGGTAACCCCTCTGCACTTCCATTGGATACAGGTCGCTGCGTGGGCCGATCACGTAAAATTCCAGCTCGCCGAGCGCTTCAAGTTCCATGTCAGTCTGTTCCTTCAGCCTGCGGTGGGCCTTCAGGAGCACATACTCAGGCGCCCCGTCGAAAGGCAGGCCGTCCGGCGAGAAGAAAGAGCAGAGAAGTTCCAGAGTCGGGATTTCGGAGAACGGATTGACGAAGGCCGTCCTATATCGTGGAATCAGATAGAGATCGCTCATTCCGGGATCGACGAATTTGAAGAGGCTGGAGCCATCCACCCGTTCGCCGAGTGTCAGGATCCGCTCCAGATGCTTCCTGCCGTCGACGACGAAATTCAGCGTTTTGAGCCGCCCATCCCCGCCTACGTATCTGAAATTCACCATTTTTATGTCGTTGTCCAGGACAAACTTCACGATATCGTCTCTCGTGAATTCCCTTCTTGGTTTGTTGATCGCATTTTCGATGTCTATGAACCTCAAGTTGTTTGTGTCATTGTTCATATTAACCTCCCTGATGGATTTTTATGGTTTAGTCTATCCGCCGGGTTGTCAAAGCGGGAGTTGTCTGTATTCTACCGCCAGCAGTCGATCCATGGGTGAGATGGTCAAGCTCTTGCCTCTGCTTTATAATCTTGCCCCACAAAACGATAAAGGGTGATAGGAGGGATCTGAAATGCCTAAGATGAAGACAAAAAGGGCTGCTGCTAAAAGGTTTAAAGTGACCGGCAACGGCAAGGTGATCCGTCGGAAGGCGTATCACGGCCATATCCTGTCGAAAAAGACCCGCAAGAGGAAAAGGGTTCTCCGTCAGCCGGCACTCGTCGATAAGACCGACCTCAAGAGGCTCAAGATCATGCTGCCTTATAAATTCTAATCCGGGATCTATTAGTAGCAGGAGAAGGGCGGACTGAAACAGGTTCGCCCTTAATTTTTTATTCGATCACCTTTCCTATTGGCGTAAGTCCCCTGATTTCGGTGATTTTTGCCCTGACGATTTCGCCCGGTGGCACCCACCTGTCCAGAACCACTGCAATGAACCCACGTGTCCGGCCCATGGAAACGGAAGGATCCTTCTCGCTCGGCCGTTCCACGAGGATCTCGTATTCCCGATCGAGCATGGCCTCCCGTTTTTTGCGGGCAATGCGATCGACTTCCTCGATCAACTTTCGCAATCTGGCCGATTTCACCTCGTAGGGCAGGTCATCCCACCTTGCGGCTCTCGTCTTTGGTCGTGGCGAGTAGATGAAGGTGAAGGCGTGGTCGAATTCCACCTCCCTGACCACCCTGAGCGTCTCAAGGAAATCCTCTTCGGTCTCAGTCGGGAACCCCACCATGATGTCGGTGGTGATAACGGCCTCAGGCAGGAACTTCCGGACGTTCCTGACCATCTCGATGAACTCGTCGCCTGTGTAACCCCGTCTCATGTCACGCAGAACCTTCGTCGAACCGGCCTGAAGCGGCAGGTGTAGCCAATCGGTGAGGCGGGGCAGGTGTTTTTCTATGACTTTAAGCATCTTTATCGACACGTCTCTGGGATTTAAAGTGGTGAATCGTATCCGATAGAGGCTGGAGCCTGAAGCCACCATGTCTAACAGCTCAGCGAAATCGTGTCGGTCATCGAAATAGGAATTCACGTTCTGGCCAAGGAGTGTAACCTCGATCACCCCCTGCTTCTCCAGATTTCTTATCTCCTCAAGGATGTGCTCTGCCGGGCGGGATATTTCTCTTCCCCGTGTGTATGGCACGATGCAGTAAGAGCAGAAGTTGTCGCATCCCTCCATTATGGTAACGAATTCGGAGAAGCCTGTCCTGCGTCTTTT
>JAMOPK010000207.1 GCA_027064565.1 Caldifarciminota bacterium
TGGAAAGGCCCGCATAAAAGTCGCGGGAATAGGTGGGGGCGGTTCCAATGCCGTTACCTACATGATGACAAAAGAAATCGAAGGCGCCTACACCATCGCTGCGAATACGGACAGGCAGGCGCTTGATAAAGCTCTGGCACACGAAAAAATACAGCTTGGCGAAAAGCTTACGAGGGGACTTGGTGCAGGGGGGAATCCGGAGATCGGCAGAAAGGCAATGGAGGAGTCCATAGAAGACTTCACACGTGCCGTTGATGAAAGTGACATGGTGTTCCTGACGGCAGGGATGGGCGGTGGCACCGGAACCGGGGGCATCCCGATAGCCGCTCAGGTCACCCGTGAGCTCGGCGCTCTCACGGTGGCCGTTGTTACAAAACCGTTTTCCTTTGAAGGCCCGAAAAGAATGAGGAAAGCAGAGGAGGGGATCAGGCACCTGAAAAATCACGTCGATACACTGCTTGTCATATCCAATGACAGGCTTTTGCAGATTGCCGACCGCTCTATGCCCATAACTTCGGCGTTTGCCCTTGTCAACGATGTCCTTTACCGGGCGGTCAAAAGCATCATTGACATAATCCTCAAGCCCGGACTCGTTAACGTCGATTTCGCTGATGTCAGAAGCATAATGATCGCCGGCGGCGATGCCATAATGGGCACGGGCGAGGCCGAGGGCGATGACCGTGCCAAAGAGGCGGCCAAAAAGGCCATCTCCAGCCCGCTCCTTGACGGCGCCACGATTCAGGGCGCACGGGGCATCCTCGTCAACGTCGTCGGAGGCGATGACCTGACGCTCCATGAGGTTCAGGAGGCCACTCAGATCATCTACGAGGAGGCATCCAAGGGAGGTTATGACCCTGAGGTCATCATGGGGATGGTGATCGACAAAGAGATGACCGGTAAGATTCAGGTCAATCTCATAGCAACGGGCATCGGTATTCCCAAATCAAAGGCTGTCATCTCAAGGCGCACTTCCAAGGACGAGGCGGGCAGTGAGGATTTATACGAGCCTGCCTTCAAAAGAAAAAAATATGCCAGTGACAGAGTGGACAGGGCGACTCTGTTCGGGCCGGGGAATGGACATAAGTATTGATGTTCAAATGGCTTGTTCGAGAACTCGGTTTTGATTCTCCTCTGATAGCCCTTGTTTCTCCGCTTGAATACCGGCTCGGCGCCGCAAGCCTCGGTTTGCACACGCTTTTCAGAATCCTGAACCGATATGGACTTGTTGACCTGTTTTTCTACGACAAGCCTTACGGCCTTCGCACAGGCAAACCGCTATCCGATTTCCATCTGATAATCTTCTCGGTGTCCTTTGAGCTGGACTACCCGCGGGTCATAGAAATTCTTGAGCGTTCGGGCCTGTCCCCATTCAGGCGCGAGAGGCCATTCCAGACCGTTGTGGCCGGTGGGATAGCACCATCCGCTAATCCTGCCCCCATAGCCCCATTTTTCGATGCGATAGTTGTCGGAGAGGCGGAGTCCACACTGCCCCGGATGATGGAAGCTTTTGTCCCCGGTTCAGTTGATGAGACCCTTGAGGTGTGGCGTGGACTGGATTTTCTCTACATGCAGGACGAAAAAGAAACCGCCCTCCGTTCCTTTGAGCCGGAACCTGAAAAATTCGAGAGTTTTTCGGCGTTTCTGGACCCTTCTGTCGTTTTCGGCAATTCCTTCCTGATAGAGATCATGAGGGGATGCCCCCACAAATGCAGGTTTTGCCTCCTGAGTTACGTCACGCTTCCGCCGAGATACCGTTCGCTCATGCCCTTTCTGGCCGACATCGAAAAATTGCCGATGGGAACATCGGTTGGACTCGTTGCCAGCGCCGTATCCGACCACCCTGAACTTGTGGATTTCCTGAAGGCGATCCCGAAAAACGTTTCTTACGTGACGGTCTCGTCGCTGAGGGCGGACAGGATAACCGAGGAGATGCTCATTCAGCTTAAGAAGCACGGCATGAGGACGCTGACAATTGCCCCGGAAGCCGGCACGGAAAGGCTGCGAAGGGCAATAAACAAGCCGATCCCGGACGAGGTTATCCTTGACGTGGCCCGGATGGCGCAAAAGTTGGGGTTCCCACGGCTTAAGCTCTACTTCATGATAGGATTGCCAGGGGAGACCGACGAGGATGTCGCTGCTATTCCGACGCTTGTGGACAGGATCAGGTCACGCTTCACCGGAGCGGTATCGGTCACGGTTTCCGGGTTTGTGCCCAAGCCGCATACACCCTTCCAGTTTGTGCCGTTCACTCCCGTGAAAGTGATGAAAAAACGGGCCAGACTCCTGAAGATGAAGGATGTCGAGCTTCATGTCGATGCCGGGCGTCAAACCGAGCTTCAGGCGGTTCTCTCCCGCGGTGACAC
>JAMOPK010000208.1 GCA_027064565.1 Caldifarciminota bacterium
GCCTGAGTTTTCTCACCAATTTTGCGAGGTTTTACCCGCTTCTGCGCCATGGCGCAGTCTATGCCGCTTATAGGTTCATCGAGGACAGTTTCCACCTGAACGATTACGAAATCCCTCTGCTCCGCAAGCTGATAGCCCCATATCTCGATGAGCTGATTCTTGAGGCTTATCTCGGTTCGTGGAATTTTGAAGCGAATCTGAGCGAGAGTCGCATAACCCTGCTGAGCGGTTTCCGGAGCAAGGAGGATTTTGAAGCACTTGCTAAGAGGTTTTTCGGCGACGGATTCACCGTCTTCCATACACGGGTGGTAGGGTTCAGATACAGGATTATCTCGTTCATCGATCAGCAGGGCAATCTGACGCTGAAGGTCGGGGATGAAGTCCATCTCCATCGGGATTACGGGAATCCTCACGACAACTACGCCGTGGCCGTCATAGCTCAGAACGGCAAGCAGATCGGATATCTCCGCAGGACGATAGCTTACCACATCGGGCACATGATGGATCAGGGAGTGTTTTTGCGGGCCAGGATTGCGGCATTGCTTGCAGATTCGAGATACGATGATGAAAAGGTCTTCATCGAGATCAAAAGATGGGTGCCGGGTTCCGAGAAAGGCTTATAATTTGAAGCCATGAAAAGGCTTATACCGGTGTTGATATTGGCTCTGACTTCCTGCAAGGGCAAAAACGATGTCAGCGAGAACGTTCAGCTTAACGGTCAGGAGGTGCTGGATTCGGCTGTCATCCAGCAGACCAAGGACAGCAGGAAGCTGTGGGAACTTGCGGCTGCAAGGATTGAGGTGAACGACAGCGTAACTAGAGTCTATAACTTCAGGATCAAATTTTTCGGACAGGGAGACTCGGTGGTTTCCGTGCTGTCCGCCGATTCCGGAAGGCTCGACAACCTCTCCGGCGATATGATGGCCATGGGCAGGGTTGTCGTTAACACTGTTGACGGTTCAACGCTTGAGACCACGGCTCTCAACTGGAGCAACGATCAAGAGTTAATTTACACCGACAGCGCTGTCACGATAACCGATACCACCGGTCGGGTTTTAAAAGGCATTGGACTCGAATCCGATCCACAATTGAGGCATGTAAAAATCAAAAGCGAGGTGGAAGGCTATGAAATTCATTGATTTTTTGAAACAGGCCATCCCAAAAGAGGACGAAAAGGCCGTTGAAATGGAGGAAAAGGAGATAAAAGAGCTTATCGACCGTGTCGCTCAACAAGTGGTGAACTGGCGGATGTCCATCCCGGCGATCGTGGTGCTCGAAAGCAGCAAACCGCTTTCCTTTGTCGCAAGTCAGGTGCTGGTGTTCTTTGAACCCATCGTCCAGTCAATTTTCACCATCAAGGATTACGAGAAGTTCATCAGTTTGCTTGAAAATAGGGAACAAGTGGAGCTTCTGATCCAGAGGATCGAAGAGCTGGAGGACGAATTCCAGCACAGGGGCAAAGAGGATGAGAAAGAGAAAGAGCAAGAGGAAGATCAGGATTAAGCTCATCTTTCCCCTTTTGATCGTCCTGTTCTGGCATCTGAATGGGTTTGCCGACATCTTCGGAGACGACATTGTCATCGCCCGCCTGCAATACGATGGAGGCGGAGACTGGTATAACGACCCCGACGTTATCCCGAACCTTGCCAGAGAGATCAATAGGCGGACATCGCTCAGGGTCGCCGAGCGGCAGGACGTGGTGAAGCCGTCCGATCCCGCCATTTTCTCATATCCCATAGTCTATATGACCGGACACGGCAACATTTCGTTTTCCGACGAAGACGTGACCAACCTCAGGAGATACCTTGAAAACGGCGGTTTTTTGTATGCGGATGATGATTACGGGATGGATGAGGCCTTCAGGCGGGAGATAAAGAAGGTCTTTCCGGACAAGGAACTCGTGGAAATCCCGTTCGATAACCCGATTTACCACATCTTTTACGATTTCCCGAAAGGGCTTCCCAAGATTCACGAACATTACGAAGGCCCGCCCCGCGGATACGGCATATTCTATCGGGGGCGCATGGTGGTCTTTTACACCTACAACACCAACATATCGGACGGCTGGACGCCGAACCACAATGACCCGCCTGAAAAACGGGAGCAGGCCTTCAGGATGGGCGTCAACATAGTCCTATACGCCCTGAGCTACTGAGTCCGGGCCTTCAGTGCGTCCCTTATCTCCCTGAGCAGGAGTATCTCTTCGGGCGGCTGTGCGGGCGCAGCCGGTTTCTTTCTGACAGAATGCTGAAATCTAATTGGCGACAAAAGCGTTTCGGAACACGGATATTATATCGTCAAATGACGGTGTCTGACCACCGATTGCGTTTTTGATACCCCATGCATAGACCCGTTGCA
>JAMOPK010000209.1 GCA_027064565.1 Caldifarciminota bacterium
CCCGCTGAAGAATCAGGCTGCGCTGTTCCTCAAGCTTTTTCCTGACGTCGGACTGGAGGTAGAGTTTCTGGTTCTCCGCCTCCATCGTCATAAGCTTCTGAAGGATCATCTGCTCGAGGAGCTGTTTCCTGCCCTCAGGGGTCTCGTATCTCGCGCGGTAGAAAGGCGGAATCTCGTTGAGCTTTTCCTCAAGTTCCATCTCGGTTATCGGCTGATTCCCGACTATGGCGAGTATCTCAGGCGAATTCTTGGCAAAGACCTTGTCGATCTCGCCCATCGCCTGGTCCGAATACCACTTGAGCATCTCGTTTATCTCTTTGGGGTATTTGTCGCTGGGTCGGAACGCCGAATCGATAACCACTGTCTGGAACTCGTTTGCGGCGTCCACATATTTGCCAAGGGCCTCATACACAAGCCCTTTTCTGTAATGAACCTTGACCTGTCTCGGGTCATCGGACGGTAAAAGATCAGATGCCATCAGGATGTGAACCATTGCCGCCTCAGGGTTGTTCATCCGGTCAAGTTCCATATCCGCCATTTCTAACAGGATATCGAACTTTTTGACGCTGTCCTTACATTCGTCAACCGCTATCTGATACAGGCTATCGGCGATGGTATAAAGCCCCTTCGCCTTCATGTCTCTTGCGTGTTTCAGGATAGAGTTGACATCCGCAGAAGCTGCGGTCACAGAAGTTGCAAATAACAACAGCAAAGCCAATACCGTCTTTTTCATCTCACGACCTCCTTTTCATGGATGGATTAACAACAGGATTTGCATTATAGCCCCTGAGCCCAGCAAAACCGTGATGTTGTCATCGATTGGGGTTTCAATGGATTCTATAAGAGCAGCGGATACAGCACCGCTTAACCTTACCAGCATCGGCAACGACCTGTAAAAACAAGCGACCAGAACCGCAACAGCGAGGAAAGCTATTGTCCCCTCTACAGATTTTGATCCCATCAGTCTGTGTTTGCCCCATTTCCGTCCCACTATGCTGGCCATAGGGTCACCGAGACTCAGGAAAAACAGGGATGTTATGACCACTTCCCAGTCGAAAAGCATCGAGGATAAAAGTGCGGCAACGATGTAAGCCGTCGCTCCGGTCAGGTTTGATACTTCTTTGTTTTTCAACATCCCACCGAAAAACATGTTAAATATTCGGCCAAACCATTCGGTTTCCAGCCTGAGAAACTCTGTGATCACGGCCACGAAGACGAGCAGGGCCAGGAAAATCTTGCCGTGGTAAGGTCCAAGACGTTTAAGCAACATGGGCAACAAAATAGTGCCCATGTGAATCAGCTTACGGATTAATTCCTTGTTTTCTCTCAAAAGCTTGCTGTTATAGATATCCTGTGGCTTCCGCCAAGCACTGAGTGCGTGATAAAAGCGTAATCTATTGATGCCCATTTTGTCTTGAACCCTGCTCCAAATGTGGGGATTGTGCGATCAAGTCCAAGCCTGACTGAGAAAAAATCCCCGCTATCGATGATTCTCTGATGGATGTTCCATTCTATACCCAGATGAGGGTCAAGGGAAAGGATGCCGACGCTGTAGGTCGATGCTGTTTCCATGTTCTCAAATCTGACTTCGGATTCGGCCGAAGCTGTCAGGCTCCTGTAAGTGTATGCCAGTCCAAGTCTCACGTTCGGGAGGATGAACTCCTTGAGGCCGGTTGACCACACGATGGGGGTTGATGTGAGATCGTGGATCACGGCTCCCATCCTGATGCCTTTTATCGTTTTTTGCACCCCCACATCCAGCCCGATTCCGATTGCGGTCACCGTGTCGATGGTCTCCTGAACGGCCTTTACGGTCACTCCGAGGCCGTTTCGCGCCGCCCCGAAATAGAACGAAGTGAACCTGTAACCGAATTCACCTGCCGGCACGATTCTGCCCGCCGTGGAATCGTAAGCGGTTCTTATCAGCCCGGAGGACGAGACCATGTAAAACCCTGCGGCAAATCCCCAGTCCCCGCGCCTGAGGCCGGCAAACAGGTTGTTGGTAGATACGAGGCCAGAGAACGATGACATGTGGGTGAACATCAGCTCCCTGCCGGATATGGTCGAGATACCGCCGGGATTCCACACCACCGATGCCACTCCACCGGTTACGGCCGACATGGCGCCGCCCATTGCCCCTCCGCGCGCTCCGGCTCCGAAATAGAAAGGTTCTCCAGCGTATTTGCCATGGGTGAATGTGAGGATTATCAGAATCACAAGCCCTTTCATTATGTCGTTTATGATATTTCCACCATGCGATGGGTGTCAATGTGAGGCCGGCTATTTGCCGTTTTGTTTGTGATAGAAAACTTTGTTAAAATTTAAACCTCCTGCTGGAACACTTACTATAAATCTA
>JAMOPK010000210.1 GCA_027064565.1 Caldifarciminota bacterium
GCCATCGCTCATCTTCTGGAACGACACAGTGCACATGATTTACGTGGATGGGGCGACCATCAATCACGCCTTCATCAATCCTGATGGCACGGTCGGAGGGGCTGAGGTCGTGGCAGCGGATTGCGGGCTCTCCGTGCCAGCGCTATCCGTTTACAACGATGAGCTGACCATCGTCTATGCAAATGAATCGGGCGAACTGGTCAGGAGAAGCCTTCAGAGCGGTTCGGTCGAGCAGTTAAACGCCGCTTTCGCGGACATGGTTGTGGCGGACAGCGATCAGGTGGTCTGGCGTTTTCGCGGCGATCCGGATGTCTATCCTGAGAATTACATCCCGCACAGCGGTTCGCCGAGGTATCACGGGACCAAGGTCCTATCTGTCATCGCCGGATTCTATCCCGGAATGCTCATAGGTGTCGCACCGGGCGCTAACTTCATCCTCGCAAGGACAGAGAAGACCATGACGCAGGATGGCGTCAATTTCGAGAATCAGGTGGAAGAAGACTTCTGGATCGAGGCTCTGGAATGGGCGGCCGCTCACGGCGTGAACATCGTCTCAAGTTCGCTCGGATACGCCGATTGGTATCGAAAATCCGACATGGACGGCTCAACCGCCCCGATCTCCCGTGCTGCGAGTCGGGCGCTTCAGCGCAACATCCTGGTGGTTAATGCTATCGGAAACCTGCACCATGTGGAATTTCCCGATCCGGAGACCGGGGACACCACCCTCGTGGCACCGGCGGACGCACGCGGGATAATCGCTGTGGGCGCATACGAAGTCGATTCGGTGACAGGTCAGCTTCTGCCACCGTCCGGTGCACTCGGCCCCACCGCCGACGGACGCATCAAGCCTGAGGTCATCGCACCCTACTGGACGTTCACCGCTGCCGACATGTATCTTGGCAACGACACGACGTTTGTGACGAGGTTCGTCTATTCCGCCGGAACGTCCTACGGCACGGCCCTCGTATCAGGCGGTGCGGCGCTGGTGTGGCAGGCACATCCCGATTGGACGGCGGAACAGGTGAGGGAAGCCATCCTCCAGTCAGCCCGTCCCATCGAAATTCCGGGACATCCCGATGCACCAGTGCCCAACAACATCATCGGCTGGGGCCTCATCGATGTGGCTTCGGCCGCAGGCGTAACTGCCCCGAAAAAGGACCTGACGGAGAAAGACGTCGCACTCGTCCCGATACCCAGTCCGGCAAGGTCAGGGAAGCCGATAACCCTGAGATACCGGCTCTATCGCTCAAGCTACGTGTCGCTTTTCGTCTATACGCTGAGCGGCGAGCTTGTCTGGAGCCACGAGCTGGAGGGAAGGAGCATAGGTTACAACGAGTTCGTCTGGGATGGAAAGGACAAAAACGGGAAACCGCTTGCTCCGGGACTCTACATCTTCGCTGTCCGAAGCAACGCAAGCGTTTCGACCGTGAAGTTCGCCGTGTTGCCCTGAGTCCGTTCGGAAATGAGGACTTAACGATTTAAGGGGAAGGTTCTTCCACTACAGTTGAGACTTTTACAAAATAGTAAAGAATTAACCTCAGAGGGATGGTTGTTTGAAAATCGGTTTCCTTTTAAAATCATAACCCACACAAAGGCCACCGTAGCTCAGTCGGCAGAGCAACGGTTTCGTAAACCGTAGGTCGGCGGTTCGAATCCGCCCGGTGGCTTTTCTTTTTTATCCCTTATGAGCTTCAGGTTCCACTTCCTGCCCGCTTATCTCAGCTTCACAGTCAGGACCGTCCGGGCGAACCTCTCTGTCGTCACCCTGACGAAATACACGCCCTGAGACAGGCTATCGGTAAGGAAGCTCATGGAGTGTGTGCCCCTGGCCAGCTCCCCGTCGAAAAGACGCCTGACCATCCTTCCCGACACATCGTAAAGGTTGATCCTGACACGACCATTTCGGGACATTGTGAACGAAAGCGAAAGCTCATCGGTAAACGGATTGGGGGTGGCCTTCAGGGCGAAGATCGGAGGCTCCCACCTGTCCGACGGCTCCTCGACGACGCCGGTCGAAAGGTCGATGTGAAGGAACTCATTTTTGGCCAGAACCGAGTCAACCGTGCCGGAAGGCGGCCTCGGCACCTGCCACTGAAGCGCTCCGCCGTCCTGAGTCTGATATGTGCCGACCGCTATCCAGACTTCTTGCGGCACCTCCTTGCCTCCGAAAATGTTTCCGAGGTAAAGCACGCCTTCGAGGATGTCGTTCTCGGTCGCGCCGGCCGCACATCTGAATTTCGTTGTATCGTTCAGCAGGTTGCCTGTGGAGTCGAACCATCCGACAAAATCGTTATCGTTCTCATCCGCAAGGAAAAACGAATAGTGGCCGACAGGCCCGCTTTTCGCCCATGGTG
>JAMOPK010000211.1 GCA_027064565.1 Caldifarciminota bacterium
GTATTTTGCGATAAATTTCGTCTTTTTCATTTTGGGTTCCTCCTTTTTGAAGTTGTAATTTTATAAGGGGGAACCCTCTTTTATTCCAGCCTTTTATCCTATGTCCTAACTCACGTCCGAACATCAGGGAACATAAGTTTAAAAAACAATAAACCCTCCTTTATTATCTATCTTTTACAACGTTACTTTTTAAAAGCATTTTGCAACTGGAAATTTTACATCTATATTTCATCTATTTTAGGGAGTTTTTGCTGTTGGCATTTTCTTAAGTGAGGCACTTCCCCAAAAAAATGTTCTTTATTTAAAGTCATCTGTATCAAAAATCCCTCTATCCACCCTCTGGCATAACTCATGCTCACGGCAAAAATTCATCTTAAGCACCCGTAGCACCCGCTATGAGATTTTTCAACTCCTCAAAAACACCTTCTTGGTTCCCCTGTCTTATCCATAGATATCCCGTCGGTATACCTATCCCACATATCTCCCAACCTTTTCGAGGTATGCTTCTTGACAGCTGTCATAGCTGTCCTCCTGCTTCTATGGGGTGAGCGTCCCGCCCGACATCTCAGCTTTTGCACATCAGCCCCATACATTTGCAGCCACAGGTTGCATTTTTTTACAATAATGGCCTATGGAACGGGATGAAACCTTTGAAGAACTTAGCCCTGTTAAGCTTGAGAGGGCATATTTAGAGAAGGTCAGGGAAAAGTTTGAGGAGCTTGACATCGGTTCAGGCACCAGAGTCAGCCTCGAAAACGTCTTTGTGACCTTCAACTCCCACAAAGAGACCATCGTTGAAAAGACTCGCCAGGATGAGAAGTCGGAAAAAGAAGGAACCCAACCCTCCAAATTCGGGGGCATGGCCTCTCCCCGCAAAAAACCTTACGGAAAGGACAGAGAGCCCGCCAGAGAGCAGGTGGAAGTCTGCACCGAGAGAAGCAAGCCGATGCCGATCCTCGAGATGCTGAACAGGATGGACAGGGTCATCCTTGTCGGGCTTCCGGGTCATGATAAGCTCCTGATACTGCATTTACTGTCGCTTTTTACCTCGAAGATTCAATTTGAATGTGGACGGAGATCGAGCATTTATCCGCTTTAGACCAACGGGTTAACAATTTCAAACCCATTCAAAATTGCAATAATTTCCATGAGTTAATTCATGCACTATAATCTGGCCGAAGCCAGAAGCAGGAGGTAAAAAGTGAAGAAGATGACAGAAAAGGCCCTGCATGACTCGTTTGCAGGGGAATCTATGGCGCACATGAAATATCTGGCCTTCAGCGAAATAGCTGAGAGGGAAGGGTTCCCTAACGTTGCAAGGCTTTTCAAAGCCATAGCCTACGCTGAACAGGTGCATGCCACAAACCACGCACGGAATTTAGGGATAATCAAGAAAACCGCCGAAAACCTGCAGGAGGCAATTGACGGCGAAACTTTCGAGGTCGAGGAGATGTATCCTGCCTACAAGGCCATAGCGGAACTTCAAGAGGAGAAAGGCGCCCAACGTTCGATGCATTTCGCGCTTGAGGCCGAAAAGATACACGCAGAGCTTTACAAACAGGCTAAAGAAAGCGTCACTCAGGGCAAGGACATCGAAATGGAGGAAATCTACATCTGTCCGGTCTGCGGATACACTCACGTCGGCAAGCTGCCGGAAAAATGCCCGGTATGTGGTGTCCCTTCCAGCAAATTCAAGAAATTCTGAGGGAAACAGGGCGGGAAAAATGCCCGCCCTTTGACTTTCATTTGAAGTAAATCACTTTTTGTGAGATGACCACATGGCCGTTTAAGGTAACTTTCACGAAGTAGATGCCAGATCGAGGCAGCTCTATTTCAACCTCACGGGTCCCATCTGCCCGGACCGTTTTCCTGAGGACAGTGCGCCCGGCGACATCAAAGGCGCCTACCTCAGCTTCACCTTCCGTAAACTGTGAGAACTTCATGAGAAGCCTGTTTCCATCATACACAAGGGCAACAACATCTCTATTCTCAGGCGAAATATTTTCCTCGATATCAACAAGGTAGTTGTAACGATAAGGCGTGTAATGGGAAACATAGTTAGCGCGGTTCCGAAGGTCGCGGGCTGTGGTGGACGGATTGGGCCGCCGATCCGTAGCCTGATAGATGAACATGTAAACGTGGTCTGTATCCGCCCACGAGTCGAAGATCACCACGTGATGGCGCGGCCAATCGATAATATCTCCCGGAAGTAATGCGTCCCAATCGATAGGATGGGATATGTCCGGTAACATGCCGGTGCTGTGTTTGTAAGGCAACTGCCACGCCCTTGAGACGAGGCCGGAGCAATCTTGACCCGTTGCCCACGAAGGGTCTCCTCTGCCCACGAGACAATCGTTATCCGAATGTGAACCAGCACGAAGTCCGTTATCGAGATTTGCCAGGAACTGGCCGACTCTGTCCCAGCCGCCATATTCGTAGGCCATCCCCCTATAAGTGTGCCCTGCTTGATAATCCGGATACCAATCGGGGCATTCTGGCACAGGAGCTACATTGGCGGAATCGCAATACCATTCCACCTCGGCGAAGGGACGGGTTGAATCCATAATCTCGGCACGCGTCAAATATCTGAATTGGGTTACCAGAACAATGGCAAGAATTGCGTTCAATGGGGTTCCTCCGTTTGGGCTCTATTTTACGGGCTTATGTGAAGCATCAGGACTCAATTTCCTGACCCTGACCTTCACGACGCGCTGCGGCGTGGCTTCAACGACTTCAAATTCAAAACCGGCATAGCGGATTTTATCCCTTACTGAAGGGAACTTTTCCAGTTTGGACATGACAAAACCGCCGAGGGTATGCACATCCTCGGTATCAAATTCGATGCCCAATATTTTCTCGACCTCATCGAGTTCAATCCTTGCATTAAATTCATACTCAAGGCCTTTCTTGATAACTCTGTAAAGCGATTCCTCTTTGTCGAACTCCTCCCAGATTTCGCCAACGATTTCTTCGAGTATATCCTCGAGGGTGACGAGACCTATAACACTTCCGAATTCATCCACTACCATCGCAATTGAAAGGTGCTTTTTCTGGAAGAAGTTGAGGGTGTCCAGCACTTTTTTGGATTCGGGAATAAAATGGGCTTTCTCCATGAATTCTTTGACAGTGTGCTTCTCCATTTCTTTCTCGAGTTTGTCCAGATTTTTGATAAGTTGCTTGATATAGAGTATCCCAATCACCCGGTCATTGCGATCGGAAATGACAGGCATCTTGGAGTAGCCATGTTGCTTGTAAATCTGGATCACCTCTTTTATGGATTGATTCTCCTGCACAGCGACCATATCCACTCTGGGAACGATGATTTCCCCTACCTCTTTTGTGGAAGCTTTTATAACCTGCCTTATCATTTCAGCTACAAAGTTATCTATGATCTTTTTGTTCGCCGCAATATCGAGAATCTTTTTCAAATCATCTATTGATTTCAGCCTGCATGCGAATAAACTACCTATCATAGTTCTCTCTCCGTTGATTCAATTGCATCAAGTGATTCCAGTTTCTGAACAATGTCTTTTACTTCCTGTTCAGAGAACACAATTCCACCTGACACTATGATTTTTAGAGCAGATTCAGGTTTTATGTCAAGGAATTTAACTTTTTCAGCGGGCATTATCAGATACCAGCCAGATGTGGGGTTGGGAGTGGTTGGAACAAATACATTGTAAAATTTTTCTCCAAGAGTGCCACCAAAATCCGAGGTGATAAAAGCAAGGGCATAACTACCTTTGGATGGGAACTCGACAAGAACGACCTTTCCAAGAGAAACCTTTTTGCGAGTGAATACTGTTTGAGTTAACTCTTTAGCCGGCAGGTAAATCGCTTTGACAAGAGGCAACTTGAGGAAGAGGTTTTCTATCTGCTCGATTACCTCCTGTCCGGCCCAATGGCTGGTCATCGCACCTATTATGTAAGTTGCCAGCACAGCGATCGTCAGCGAAATAAGAGTGAGGATAAACTTCGGAAGCTTGTTCAAGACTGGAATTACCATCAACATATTTGCCAGCGTTCCGCCGATGGACTCGATGACAACGTAAAAAATGTAAAGGGTTATAAGCAATGGGACGATAGCCGCCAATCCCGTTATAAAATTCTTTTTAAAGTCTTTGAAATAGAATATTTCCTTAACAACACCTGAAGCGGACTTTGTCAATTTCCATTCAAATTTAAACCTTGAAAAAACACCTGAGAAAGTCAATTTAATTCTGTTCCACCTACTACCAAAAGCGTTATCTTTCTTCCCCCCTGTTTTTCCCATATCATTCCCTTCCCGCCTTCTCAATCACAGCATTGGTCAGCTCCGGCATGACTTCGCCGAATTTACCTCTAAGCACGTAGTCAGCGATTGAAGTGATGGGGGTATCCGAAAGATTTATCTCAATAAGTAAAGCGCCGGCATCTCGGGCAATGTAAGGCAGAGATGCCGCAGGATACACGACAGCTGATGTTCCTATGACCATGAACACATCCGCCTGCTGGGCATAGCGAACAGCGGCATCGAGCGCTTTTTCAGGCAGAGGTTCACCGAACATCACAACATCCGGCCTTATCAGTCCGCCACAATCGCAATATGGTGGCAACGGACCGTTAACAACCTCTTCCATGTCATAAATTTTTCCGCACGCCGAACATCTGGCACGATAAAGGCTTCCATGTATCTCGATCACGTTTTCAGAACCCGCTCGCTGGTGGAGGCCATCGATGTTCTGTGTGATCACGGCAAAATCTTTGCCATTTCCTCGCAAAAACAACTCAAGCTTTGCCAATGCCCGGTGTCCTGGGTTGGGTTCTGCAGCCTTAACCTCGTTATACCTGTCCCGATACCATTCCCACACCTCCTTAGGCCTCGTGAAAATGGCTTCAACTGTGGCATATTGCTCAAGGTTATACTGGCTCCACAAACCGTCACTATCCCGGAAAGTGGGAATGCCACTCTCCTTCGAGACACCGGCTCCGGTCAAAGCAGCTATTACTCTGGCATTCAGTATTCTGTCCGCTATTTCTCTGAGTTCCTCGACCATTCTATCCTCAGGAATTTGTGTCCGTCGGAGAAAGAGAACTCAAGATCGCCATGAAATGTCTTCTGAACGGCTTTGGCAATCTTTTTGGCAAGAGTCTCCGTTGTGGTTTCAACCACATAATACCCATCCTGCTCGTATTCTTTGATTATACGGGCAAGAGGGTTCCTCTTAATCTCGTATTCCGCCTCATTGGCGATGCGCCTTTTCAAATTTTCAAATTCGTCAGGCCTGAGGCCATCTTTGTCAAAATAAACCACACCAAGGGGATAATGATCGCTAATTTTCCTGCATGCGGGGCACTCTTTGAAATTAACCTCACTTTTTTTGCTCATAAGTTCGTCATAAAGTTTTTCATCCCAGAACCACCTTTTATTGTGGTAAATCAATTTACATGTGGGACATATTGTAGGATCCTTATAGATGTTTCTATCCATATATGGGTCTTTCAGTTTCATATCATACATTTCATCCATTCTTCTTTTCATTTTGTCTCCTCCTGATGTGTAACAAAAAATTGGCATTGAGCCAGTTGCAGGTGAGCCATTACCGAACTGTTTGCCTCGCAATGCGTTTTCATGAGAAAATTATGCACAATAGAGGGGATTTTTTCAAGCTCCCGGCGTGAGAGCGTTAGAAAAATGAAAGCTTATCAATTTAAGGGGAAAGCTTTATCCACACAGCACACCTCGATAACATGCCGCAAAGCACTCCACTCTCAGCCTGCCCCCTGAAGGCCGTTCGGATCACCACAGCAACACCAGACTCTGGCAGGTCGGGCGTTCCATCAGCCAAAAGGACTTCCCGGCTCCATGAAACCGCCCAACGTTGAATTCAGGCAGTGAATGGGTTATAACCCTCACCTGATAGGAGGTGAGATTATGTTCAAATGGACATTAAGAGCGTTAATTTCGCTTTTGTTTGTGGGAAACCTGTTCGGTGATGGAGTGATAATCCCTGACCCGGTTCCCAGACCAACCCCGTCACCGCGGCCAGCCTACCTGAATATGCCACGCCATTTTGCCAGTATCCGCATCAAAAACAACGTGGCACGTGTCAAAGTCAATGAAAAATTTGAGAACCCTTACAGTTACAGCGTTGAAGGCGACTACATTTTTCCGATCCCCCATGACGCCGCCATCCATAATTTTTCGATAGTTGTAGATGGCAAAGAACTTGTCGGTAAGGTCATGGACAGGGACAGCGCACGGCAGATTTACATGGACTACATCAGGCGAAAACTTGACCCGGCCCTGCTGGAGTATTTCGACGATAACCTTTTCAGGGCGAGGGTGTTCCCGATACGACCTCACAAAACCGTGGACGTCAACATAGGGTATCAGCATATCCTGCCGCTGTCGAACGGGCTTTATAAGCTGGAGTATCCCCTGAAAATCGATGCCCTCATCAACGAGCCGATAGATAAAATTACCATCAGCGTGACTATAGAGGCGGACGACCCCATCAAAACGGTGTTTTCTCCCACCCATAAAATCGAAACCAGATGGATAACATCGAAGAAAGTTAAAGTTAAATTCGAGACCACGGAATACAAGCCCGACAACGATTTCGTCCTATATTACTCGGTTTCAAGGAAGCCTTTTGAAATTTCAGTGTTGACCTATAAGAAGCCGAAAAACGACGGTTTCTTCATGCTGACCATATCGCCGGGGAAACAGCCCAGGGATATCAAGCCCGTGCCAAAGGACATCGTGTTCGTGATAGATGTTTCAGGGAGCATGTCAGGCGAGAAGATCGAACAGGCCAAGGAAGGCCTCCGATTCATGCTCAACCACCTGAACGAGAACGATAAGTTCAACATCGTGGCTTTCAGCGATGAAATCGAGGTCTTCAGGAGCCGGCTTGTCCCTGCCTCTCAGAGCAACCTTGAAGGTGCTATGGACTTCGTGGAAGACCTTGAGGCTGAGGGTTCAACCGACATAAATGAGGCCCTCCTGACGGCTCTGAGGATGCTGTCGGGCGCCGACAGATCCAGGGCAAACTACATCCTATTCCTTACCGACGGCCAGCCGACTGCCGGCGTGGTCGAACCGCCTGAGATCGTCAAAAACGTCAGAAAAAAATTGGGCCGGACGAGGATTTTCGTGTTCGGCGTTGGCTACGACGTGAACACAAAGCTCCTCGATCGTCTGGCCGAGATATCGAACGGGCAGGTCGAGTATATTGAGCCGGACGAGAGCATCGAGAGGGCTATCACTTCGCTCTATCGGATGATAAAGGCCCCGGCCCTCATTGACGTGGCATTAACCATAAGCGACATCAAGACTTACCATGTTTACCCGAGGAAGATGCCGGACATCTATTACGGCACTCAGGTGGTGGTTGTCGGCAGGTATTCTGGTTCCGGGAACAGCGTTCGCGTCACCCTGAAGGGCAAAAACCCGGAGGGCAAAACCGTCGTTTACCGGAAAACCGCACGATTCCCGGCGGAGGATACCCGTTATCCGTTCGTTGCAAGGTTCTGGGCACGCAGGAGGATAGGCGACCTCCTGACTTACATCGACGAACACGGCGAAAACGATGAAGTTGTTGAGGAAATCAAAAAATTGGGTGAGAAATACGGGATCGTAACGCCCTACACATCGTTCCTCGTGACGGAAGAAGTTGAACCCTATTATGTGCACAGGCATCGTTCAAAGGGCATACACTCTTCCAGTGGCAGCTCAGGCGCTCACTATCCTATGCCATTGAGCGCTCCAGCGGCAGGAGGCGCTCCTGCCGGAAAGAGGGCGTTTGCTGCTTCAAAGATGAAGGCCCAATACAAATACAGCCAGCAGGTGGCTGCGGAGAAATCGGCGGAAGCAGGAGTTGAATTCAGGACGGTAGGAGACAAGACTTTCAGGTATGACCCCGACAAGGGCCTGTGGGTGGATACCGAATACGATAGCACCAAATATCGTAAAATCAACAAGTTATCTTACGGGTCAAATGAGTTTATGGACTTGCTCCAGAAACACCCTGAACTTGCAATTTATCTATCTGTGAGTAAAAATCTTATTATCGTGATCGATGGGAAGTGCTACATGATAAAGGAGTGATGGAAATGGGCTACAAACTTCTGGATCACACAGCCGACGTTGCAATTGAGGTTTGGGCTGATTCGCTCGAAGAGTTGTTCGTTGAGGCCGCAAAAGCGATGTTCTCCGAGATAGTCGGTAATCTTTCCACAGTTCAGGAAAAGACGGAAGTCGATATCCAGGTTTCAGGAGATACACTTGAGGACCTGCTTGTGGGATGGTTGTCCGACCTGCTTTTCTATTTCGATGTGGCAAAATTCATTTTCAGCAAATTTGAGGTCAAGGTCTCATCAGACATGAGATCCATGGAAGGGAAAGCTAAAGGCGAGACATTTGACCCTGGGCGCCATAACCTCAGAACACACATAAAAGCAGTCACTTACCACCAGATGCAGATTAAGGAACATAACGGCAAATGGCACACCCAGATCGTGTTCGACGTATGAGGTTCTTGATATCCAGAGAGTTCAAATTCGACGCAGCTCATAACCTCACGAGATACAGGGGGAAATGTGAAAAGCTGCACGGACACACTTATCGGCTCAGGGTAACCCTTGAGGGCGAACCCGATGAAGATGACATGATCATCGACTTCGGTGACCTCAAAAGGATAGTAAACGACCTTGTCATCTCGAAATTAGACCACTCCTACCTAAATGAGCTGATAGAGAACCCTACCGCCGAAAACATAGCGATGTGGATATGGCGGCAGTTAGAGGGACCACTCAACGGCCCGAATTACAGGCTTTTTTCGGTCACGGTCTGGGAGACTGAATCGAGTTTCGTGGAACTCATGCGGGGCTGACTCAATGGCGTCCATGCCCCATGTGTTCCTCGCTCTCTGAGCAGGGTTTGGCCTGCGGTTGCAGCTCTCCGGAAATGAAGGCTTTTACAACGTCGTTCACCCTGCCCGTCACACCTGTCACTACAGTTATGCCCATTTCGTTGAAAAACTCTATGGCACGCTGTCCCATTCCTCCTGTCAGCACCACATCGGCTCCATGCGATTTTATCCATGAGGGTATCTCGCCGGGGCCGTGCCCCTCGAAATTCACCTCCTCAACGGCAACGCCGATCGGTTCACCGGACTCGTCCACATCGACAAAAACGTAAACCTTTGCTCTTCCGAAGTGTTCCTCCACCTCGGCGAAAAGTCCATCGGCTGTTTTAGCTGGAAATGCCAACCTCATCTTCCACCTCCATTGATTTTATGCAAATATGGTGCTTCATTTTAACACATCGGACGGCGCTTTTGAAGTTGTCGTTGGAGTTTTTTAGCTTTGTGGATATTTCAAACTAACGTTTTTGACAATTTGACGGCCGTCCCACCTGATGTTGGAGCTTTTCCCATTTCCCTGATCAGCATATCATCGGGAGATCAGAGACAGGTGGGCTAACATCTCCTTATTGCCTCAGGGACAAAACTATGTCGAAGTGTTAAAATAACCCACATGATGAAGGTCAGATTCGATTCAGGGCCGATTCAGGAAGTGTCATGGGGCAGGTTCGTTATAAACGGGCAGGAACATGCCAAGTTGCCCGATGGCACCATCATCGGGGCGGGCAAGGACATCCGTTTGATCGGCGATGAGGTTACGCCGTGGAAGGAGCGCAGGGGACATCGGTTGACCGCTTCCATGATAACCGGCGTTTTCGGTCGGGATATCGAGGTGCTCATCATAGGCAACGGTTTTTACGGTGCGCTTGAAGTACCTGAGTCCGTTATCGAATTCATCAAAAAGAACGGCATAGAGGAGGTTGTGGTTCTGAAGACCCCGGACGCATGTCGCAGATATAATGAGCTTTACGGTCAGGGCGTTCGGGTGGCGCTGCTTGCCCATGGCACGTGCTGAGGCCACACTCCTGCCCGGAAACCGATTTCTGTCATCGCCTCCCATGGGTGTCCGTTTTTTGAGAGACATTCCTTGGAAATTTTTTGCGTTTTTCCGGTCGGCAGGATGATTCTGCTTTGAAAATGCTGGAAAACTGGTTCCACCGTTGAAACTTTTTGAAGGTCATCCGGGGTCAATTTTCCAGTGGTGTCGCGGCGACCCCGGACAAATCCCCCTGCACATTGGTTTTGTGTCCTGAGACGGCCCGAACATTGAATTTTTGAAAGTTGTGGAGTAGCCTTTTCCTTCAATCTTGTAAACATGTTCCTGAGTTGTAAAAATACCATCCGAAAACGGAGGCAGGAGATGAAAACGGATGGCAGGATGAAGATCAAACTGAAAAGATTTTATTTCATGGCCATCGTTGACGGCAAAAAGGTCAATTTTGGCGGAGTATCGACCCTGCGTGAGGGTAAACATCACAAGGACGGCTATGTCATCGATGTTTGGTTCGACGAAGACGGGGATCCGAGGTTCAGGTTTTACAGGGAAGACGGTCGGGAGATGGACATTGAGCGGGTTATTTACACCTTTAGCCTTCCGCTTTTGAATTTCGGGCGTGTGATCGTGCCGGATTCCGGCCGGTTTTACATGAGCCATTTCCTTCCCCGTCAGGTGTGGTCAAGGAAATTCACGCTTACGGGCCGTGCGTTTGGCAACCCGTTCCTTGCCCTGCTTGACCTGCACGACAGGCCGCTCTTTGCCCTCGGCCTGTTGGGCGACCTGAAGGATACGGAGTTCCATTTCTTTTCGCCGGGCGCCAACCGCAAGAATTCGCTGACCGTTCAGGGTGGGCGCCTCAAGTTTAAGGTTACCAAGCCCATAGGCGAGGGGATTACCCTTGGCAGGATGAAGGTTTTTGAGGATGGATTTTATGTTGGCGGCTCCGAAAAAACGTGGTGGCATGAACTCAGGAAATACGGCCGCAAGTATCAGGCGATGCGCGGCCTGAAGTTTTACAAGACCGAACGTGCGTTTTATCCGGCCATGTGCACATGGCGTGTGATTAATTCCGACCACATGACCCACGAGTGGGTGGTCAAAGCCGCTGAAGCGGCGGCCGACCTCGGCCTCAAGGCCTTCATCTTCGACGACGGCTGGTATGGGCACGGTCTGGATTCGGTTTCCATGATCATCGATGTAGGCGACTGGCCCATAACCGTGCCGGGCAAGTTCGACGACATCAGGGAGACCATCAAGGAACTCAAAAAGATAGGCGTCAACCCGATTCTGTGGTATTGCCCGATCTGCGTCGGGCCGCATTCCCGAAGCCTTGAGCGCTACAGGCCTTATCTCACCCACGTGAAGGGCAAACTATATAAATGCCCGGCCGGGTTTCATACCCTCTGCGTGAGGAACCCCGAAGCGCGCAGGATCATGGTTGAAAACCTGTTGAAGCTGATAGACTACGGTGCAGGCGGCGTTAAGATCGACCTGTTCGATTACATGCCTGAGGAGCCGTGCGACGCCGACCACGAGCATGACGTCCCGACGACGTCCGATGGCATAAGGTTGATTTATCGGGAGCTGTTCGAGGCGGCGCGCAAAAAAGACCCCGATTTCATGTATAGCATCAAAAACAACTACGGCAACGTGGAGCTCAGCGTCTATGCCAGCGTCGTTCGCGGCGGGGATTCGCCCTTCGACCCCAACATCATGATGCTCAGGTCGATGTATCCTTCTGCCTACGTGCCGGTTGTCCATAACGATTACGGCATCTGGACTGAATACGAACAGCCTCAGCATCTCGCCCTGATCCTCATACGGCAGGTCTCCATGGGAGTGCCCAATTTCACCATCAACCCTCTGAAAATGCCTGAGAAGCAGAAGAAAATCATGCGTGCATGGCTCGGCCTGTTCAATTCCCTGATGCCGCTCTATCGGGACGGCGATTTTGAGCCGCTCGACCCCGCACTTCAGGTCTGGAAACGGGATGACGGTAAAACGGCCATGATAACGGTCATCCATCCGGCCCGTGAGATACCCTTCATTCCGCACCGGGACAGGGTGCTCATCCTCAACGCCACATCGCACGAGGAACTCTTTGTCGCGGAACTGGAATCCGACGATGCCGTCGAGTATCGGGCTTTTGATTTCGCCCATAACCTGATAGAAAAGGGCTACAGGCAGATTCGGGACAGGATAAAGGTGCCGGTCGCCGGATATGTGGAGCTGAGAAAATTGGGCTGACAGGTGCTGATTCACTCACGGAAACGCTGGCACTGTGGGACTTTGGCCCTCAACATCAGGTTTTCGTTGAGTGAAAGAGAAATCGCTGAACAAAAATCAAGTAATTGTTGGAAAAACCAAAAAAGCTAATATGTGGCTTC
>JAMOPK010000212.1 GCA_027064565.1 Caldifarciminota bacterium
AGAAACCTGAGAAGGCAGTTTGCCCGTGCCTTTAATCTGAGAAACTGAGGTGGTGAATGTCCGTTCTCTATTTGATGGAGCAGGGCCTTACGGTCGCCCTGCACTTGCGCTTGATATGGTGGAACCCTTCAGGGCACCGATTGCCGATAACCTCGTCTTCGACTTCATAAACCATGACGCTGTCTCCGCCGGGGACTTCTACGAAAAAGACGGCGCATGGCTACTCAGAAAAAGAGCGAGAGACAGTTTCCTTCGAGAATATGAAAGGCTAATGCGTCGCAGATTAAAGGCACCGTCAGGTAAACGGCGGGAACTCAGATTCCTCATGGAGGAATACGTCACGGCACTTAAAAACGCAGTCTTTAAAAAGGATCGGTTCACGGCATACAGATACAAACGATGAGCGGAAAACCTTTTTTCGTGGTTATCGCCTACGATGTCGTCGATGACAGTAGGCGGAACAGGCTGGCGCAGACCCTGCTGGACTTCGGCGTTAGAGTCCAGTATTCCGTTTTCGAGGCAATCATCGACAGGAAAAACATCGAAAGAATGGTCAGAAAGGTCAGGCGGATCATCAAAAGGAATGAGGATTCTGTCAGGATCTATGTCCTCACAAAGACGACGAAAAAAGAGATCATAAAAATCGGAGTCCAGCCTGAAACGGAAGTGAGCGAGGTGGACGACGTCCTGATAATTTGAAGGACTTGAAACAGCACAGTGGAGTTAAACCTGAATTCTCAAACGTCAGCACTGGATGTCTCAGGTGCTTTTTCGGATAATGGTTTTGGTGATTCTGCCTCCCATATCCACAAACCTGCCGCCTACCTTCGGAGACTTAAACTTTCTGCGCAGATAATCTTTAACTATGTCTCTACCGATATACACGAGGGTATCGACAACAATCAGCAGGATGTCTCGGTCGATCTTAATGCCTCTCACCCTGTCAAGAACGGATTTCCTTCTGAAAATTCCCATCTCTATCACCTCCCTGTTATCCCCGTCCTGCGCCGCCCAACAGACGGGTGAGCTTCTCGTCCCGGGCCGACGGCCGCCCATGGAAAGGTCAAATCCTGTAAGAATCCGTGTAAGAACGCTTGAGTATCACGGTCAAAATTATCAATATTAACCTCTCTAAAACCTTTTCTCCGACTCTCCCCGAAATTTCGTCAATCTTCACCTTCCCCAAAAACCTCTCGATAGGTCTTTTCTTCTTTCTTCTGAATATCCTCATTTTGATCCTCCTTTTTTGTCCGCCTTGCGCCACATGGGGCGAACGTTTCTCGTCCAGGGCCGTGGCCGCCCATAAACTCAGCCCATAACTCCGATCCTACCTTTCAAGACTACTCTCAAAGCTCTGCCTGAGGCATCAATAAAAGCTTTCATCGCTTTGCTTTCCGTCCTTTTCTTCAACACATCCGTAAAATACTTCACAGCTTCATCAACAAAGATGATTACAATCTTCTTACCGGTTTTTTTCCCGATGATCTTTTTCATGATTTTCCTCCTTTTTGTCCGCCTTGCGCCACATGGGGCGAACGTTTCTCGTCCAGGGCCGTGGCCGCCCGTTGAAAAGCACGTGTCTCACGCGCACAATGCCAGCCGGCTGATGCACGGAGACGGTCAGACGCACTCATCAAGGGGACGATTCTTGTGGATATACGGGTATGGCAGACATGGATAAGGTATCCTTAAGGCTTTGTAAGGTATGATGGTATGGCAGTATTTAGAGCAGCTGTTCCTTCGGGACAGATTTCCGTCAGGAGACAGTTACCGATACTTGTTTTAGAGTAGATATCTAAGATAGACACCAAGATAATGATGCCGATGTGTAGTGATTAAGTATAGCGTATATAATGGTTTATGTAACGCATTTTGCTTTGTGTCACCCAAACGTTTCAAGGTTAAAACTGCGGGACAATTTATAAGGGGAAGATTGGGCGGCGTCAATGGGTTGATCTACCTATATCGGGGTCTCTGTTTCATGTGTAGTCGAAAATCCCAGCTCGCCCAATGAGTTATAAAATTTCGGTTAGGGGCTTGACATCGTGGTAACGTTTGCTTTAGCTTAGAGGCACAATGTTAAGGCTGTTCTTTGAAAAATAAGTTGAGGTTGAGGGAAAATTCAGCGAATAAAGCGTCGACTTCAATCCATGCATGCACCGGCATATCAATTGTAGAAGATTGGGTTTTTCAGTGGGTTAGTGATTTTCTGGTGGCATGGATTGAGAATGAGAAAAATCTCAATTGAAGGGGATTACTTCAGAAGCGGGTTGTAAGGTATTGGGTAAGAGGGTATTGGATGGAGTGCTGTAGAAAACCTGACTCCCATAACATGGGATTGCTAC
>JAMOPK010000213.1 GCA_027064565.1 Caldifarciminota bacterium
CCATTCGCTGACCTTCAGTAGATTTCTGACGCCGGGGTAATACCGGATATACCAGTAACCGCCGAACAGCGAACAGAGACCCAATAGCACGGACGATACAAGGGCATAGACCCTTGAAACGCCGACGTTGCCCTTCTTTATGGCGACTATCGTGATGAGGAGAAAGATTATAGCAGCGTTCCCGAGGAAGACGTGGGATTTCATCAACAGTTCCACTTTCAGCATGGCAATTTCTCCTTGTTAAGCAGGTCCGTCCACCAGTGAAGTTTTGTTGTGTTCAGCGCATAGTTTTTCGATTCAAAAGAAACAGGGCTATCTTCCTGAAAAGCGGTGCGGCCACGTATCCGCCGTAACCCACACCGGAAGGCTCATCTATTACAACATAGATGATGTATTCGGGTGAGTCAGCGGGCAGAAAACCTATGAACGAGCTTGTAACCCGGTTCCAGCTGTATTTGCCGGTTCTGCTGTCAAATTTCTGCGCGGTTCCGGTTTTTCCGGCCACCTTGATGCCCTTTATCCTCGCCAGTTTACCCGTGCCCGAATCGACCACCTCGGTCAATATGCTGGTGAGCAGTTCCGATGTGCTGCGTTTCATAACTTTCCGAATGACGATCCTGTCCGGCGTTCTCACGAATTCGCCGTCCTTCTCATAGCCCCGTATCAACTTGGGCATGAGCAGATAACCGCCGTTCGCAATGGCGGAATAGGCCATTACCATCTGGATGCCGTTGACCAGAATGCCCTGACCGATGGAGAACCCGGCTGTAGTCACGCTGTCCCATGTCGAGACCTTGAGGTTCAATGCCCCCTTGAACGCCTCACCGGGCAACATGATGCCTGATCTGCTGGCAAACCCGAACTTCAGCGCCTCCCTCGCAAGGTTGTATTTCCCGATTTTCAGTGAGAGTTTGGAAGTCGCCACGTTGGACGAATAGACGAGCGCATCCTTCCATGTGATCGTTCCCAGAGGATGGACGTCGCGTATCCTGTGCTTTTGAAGGTCAAGATAGCCCTCACCGGTCGAAACGGAGTCCGACGGATTAATCAGTTTGTTTTCATAAGCATAGGTGTAGGCGACTATTTTGAAAGTTGATCCCGGCTCATAGGGGTCCTTAACGGCATAATCTTTGAAGTCCGAAGGCGGATAATTGGCGATGGCCAGTATCTCGCCAGTCATCGGGTCGGCCACAATGACGAGACCGTGTTTGGCGCCATGTTTGATGACCCATTTGCTCAACTCACGATAGGCGAATTCCTGAACATCGGCGTCGATGGTGAGATAGAAGTTGTAGCCGTTCTGCGGCGGTTGCTGAGGCAGGTCGGCGCCGAACATCAGCTTCCTGTCCGCTGTCCTGTAAACGTAAAGGTATCCGGGCTTACCGTAGAGGTAATCGTTGAGCGATGACTCCACTCCACGCGTGCCCATCCCGCTGCGGTTGACCGTGCCGATAAGCGACAGCATGATCCTGCCGTAGGGATACTCCCTGCTCCAGAAGTTGTCTATTCTGATGCCCCTGACCTTTTTGAGGTCGTTGTAGGCTTCCATGGGGACGTCATAGGCGATAAGGTAGGCAAATCTGCCCTCCGGGAGGCCATCAAGCGGCTTTATGTCCCATTTTTCAAGCAGATCAGGCCTGTCAACGGAATCAGCAACTTGATAGACGATCAAACCGGGGACATTGAGCGCGAGTGCATGTCCCCGCCTGTCAAAAATCTCACCTCTTCTGGCCGGAACTTTGATCTTTGAGATGTAACGTATCTTTGGCGCTGACCTTTTTACGACCTGATAGGAGAACAGCCAGTAAAGAATCAGGATTGTCCAGAGGACGAACGCGTATTTTAAGAGTTTCAATCGCCACATTTCTGGTCTCCCACATAAATTTCATGCCCGATGCACGGGCAAGGCTCTCGACCCTTGAAGCCGTCCTCAGCCGGGCCACATCGCCTTTCAGTTCCGACACAACCCTTTCGAGGCTGTCCCGCTCTTTCCGCAGCTCATAGACCCTTTTTGAAAAGGTGTAGGAAAACGTGTTCTCAATGGCCACGATGAAGCCGAGGAACAAAAGCAACAAGATAATTGTAAGCGCTTTCTTCATCTATTTCCCCTTTTTTGAGCAATGCCCGAAGTCTGGCGCTGCGAGAGCGTGGATTCCGCCGCACCTCCTCTTCCGACGGCCTGAGCACCTTTTTGTTCAAACGCTCAAAAGCTTCCAGTCTGCCAAGTCCTTTGGCTATGCGGTCTTCAAGAGAATGATATGAGATTATAACAAGACGGCCGCCTATTGCAAGCGCTTCAGCAGCCCTTGCCAGCCCAAGCGCCACATGTTCAAGCTCCCTGTTGACGAAAATCCTGAAAGCCTGATACACCCTCGGCAGCACATCGCCAAGCAACCTTCGTGGCACCGCCCCGGAGATCGCCTCGTTCAGCTCGGTCGTGGTCCTTATGCCGCTCCGCCTGACCGCCCCGTGGATAGCTCTCGCTATCCTTCTTGAACGGCGCTCCTCACCGAAAAGGTAGATTATGTCAGCGATTTCCCGCTCCGTCAGCCGGGGAAGGAGTTCGGCAAGAGGCTCTCCGGTGCCGGGATCAAAGCGCATGTCAAGGAACTCATCCTTCTTGTAACTGAACCCACGCCCGGATCGGTCTATGTGATATGACGAAAGGCCGAGGTCAAACAGGATGCCGTCAACCCTGCTGATCCCGATTTCCCTCAGGATGCTTTTGATGTTCACATAGTCATCGTTGACGGCAATGATGTTGTGTTTCTTTGTGTTGTCTACCAGAAACCTGAACGTCTCACTGTCCTTTTCGATGGCGATCACCTTCCCGTCATCGCCGAGGTGCCTGGCGATTTCGATGGAGTGCCCTCCGAAGCCGGCCGTAGCATCCACCCACACCTCGCCAGCAGATGGCCGCCCCATCTCGATCACTTCTTTCAACATCACCGGTTCATGGAACTTGTGCATGGCGGATATGGTAAACCGAACCGCCCTGAAAATCACTCATTCGTCATCATTTGATGCAGTCGAAGCCTGAATCTTTTTGAACCTGTAAAACGGGTATATGATGCCTATGTAAACCATCACAAGGATGAAGGGGACAAGCCACCACCAGATGCCCAGCCTCAGGAACCCCACGATGATTGTCCACAATCCCAGAAGCACAAAGCCCCATCCGCCTATTCTGTGGGTGTCACGCCATACTTCGTCCGACGCAAGCGTCCATGGTGTTCGTATCCCCACGAAGAAATTGCGTTTAATGGTCGGCAGATAGTTCCCGATGAAGATGAAAAGGAGGCCGACTCCGATCAGTATCAGGTGGGAATCGACTTTCGATGCCCCTGTGCGGACAAGCCAGATGAACACGATCTGCATAAACAGCATAAATGCGGCTATCCCGTTGAGCAGCGGATACAGCGCCTTTTTCGACTTTGCCACGTTTCCCCTCATGGGATCGATCCTGTCGAGGTATAGCATCAACAGGCCGATTCCGAGTATCATGAGCGGGAAAAGCAGCGTCCCGGAGAACTTCGAGCCGTATCTGTCAACCTCCCCGTAAAAATTCAGGTGAACGGGCATCCTGCTCACCGGCAGAGCAAAATATGCCCACAACCCAAGCACGAGCGAAACGACGAAGATTGCCCAGAACAGCTTTTTACTCCTCATTTTCGTCCTCCTTTTTGATAAGCCCGGCGATATACGAGAGGATTTCCTCCATAACGGTCATGTTCAGGGAATAGAGTATCTTCTGGCCCTCACGCCGGGACGATATGAGTCCCGCATCCCTGAGCACATCTAAATGATGTGAGATCGTGGGCCAGCTTGTTTCGAAATTTTCTGCAATTTCCCCGGCGCTCAACTCCCCGCTTCTCAGAAGCTCCAGAATTTTTCGCCTTGTGGGGTCAGATAACGCCTTCCACACTTTTTGCATGCCATTATTTTGATTGATGTCTAAATATTTTTCAATGGAGGCGAATTGCCTCCCCTTTTTCATAATAGCTTACGAAGTCGGTTAAACATACTTGACCGAGTAACTGAACGAATACCGTTTGGTAAGCCAAATCCGAAATCTTGACAGCAGGATGTGATTTGAAGATAATAGGGGTTGTGAAATTGATAGCAATCATCACGATGCTGATTTCTACTGGCCATTTTGGTGGCAACGTAATGGAAATGGAGCCTTCCAGAGCTGTGTATTATTCTTTGATTTTCCCCGGTCTCGGGCAATTCTATGTCGGGCATCCTGTTAAAGGTGCCGTTTTTTCGGCCGCCGGGATGTATTTTGGATACAAGGCGACGAAAGCGCTGTATGAGTCCGGAGGCGATCCTGACAGTCCCGCATTCTCTACTTTCATGGATAATATGCTAAGTTTTGTTGGGATATGGGGATTTGCAGTTCTGGATGCTTACATTTCCGGGCATCTCTATGGATTTGATGGAGAGATGAAGCGAGTGATAGATGTAGAGGTCAGGCCCGGCGGAGTTGCTCTGGGTGTAGCGATAAGAAACTGATTCGCTGAAACTTACATTTAGATTGAAAGTTGGTTATTTGTAGGGGGTTGACAGGGGTGGTCAGCTCCAATAAGATATTTGCGCCTTCAAAAAGGTTGAAAATGCTCTTTGAA
Source organism: Caldifarciminota bacterium (assembly GCA_027064565.1). Lineage (GTDB taxonomy): Bacteria > Hydrothermota > Hydrothermia > B15-G9 > B15-G9 > WGAI01. The sequence goes on from JAMOPK010000213.1 coordinate 4,629, forward strand.
AAATAAGTGGGATTGAACGAGGTAGATGGTTAAGCTACTAAGGGCGCCTGGTGGATGCCTTGGCGCCGGGAGGCGATGAAGGGCGTGGCAAGCTGCGATAAGCCACGGGGAGCCGCAAGCAGGCTGTGATCCGTGGATGCCCGAATGGGGAAACCCGGCGGGGTGAAGCCCCGTCATCACCGGCCGTGAGGTCGGTGAGGCGACACCCGGGGAACTGAAACATCTCAGTACCCGGAGGAAAAGAAAGCAACCGCGATTCCCTGAGTAGCGGCGAGCGAAAGGGGAACAGCCTAAACCGCTGCTGTGCCGAAGCCCGTGGGCGTTGCAGCAGCGGGGTAGTGGGGCGCATCCGGGCCGGGCCACGGACCGGCCGGGGAGTTACAAAACCTGCGGGTAGCCGAAGCGAGCTGGGAAGCCGCACCATAGAGGGTGATAGTCCCGTAGGCGAAACCCGTAGGTCTCCCTGGGATGCGTTCCCGAGTACCTCGGGGCACGTGGAACCCTGAGGGAATCCGGGTGGACCACCACCCAAGGCTAAATACTACCCGGCGACCGATAGCGCACTAAGTACCGTGAGGGAAAGGTGAAAAGCACCCAGGGATGGGAGTGAAATAGAACCTGAAACCAGGCGCCTACAATCAGTCGGAGGGTCCTCATGGATAGCGTTGAGCTTAGCTCCGCGCCATGAGGCCTGACGGCGTGCCTTTTGCCTAATGAGCCTGGGACTTACCCTCGTCGGCAAGGCTAAGCCCTTCTGGGGCGGAGCCGTAGCGAAAGCGAGTCCGAATAGGGCGTTTAGTCGGCGGGGGTAGACCCGAAACCGAGCGACCTACCCATGGCCAGGGTGAAGCCCGGGTAACACCGGGTGGAGGCCCGAACCGGTGGACGTTGAAAAGTCCTCGGATGAGCTGTGGGTAGAAGTGAAAAGCTAACCGAGCTCGGAGATAGCTGGTTCTCCCCGAAATAGCTCTAGGGCTAGCCTCGGGAATGAGTGTGTCGGGGGTAGAGCACTGGATGGGCTAGGGGGAGTGATCCTCCGAACCCAACCAAACTCCGAATACCGGCACATGCTTCCCGGGAGTCAGGCCGTGGGGGATAAGCTCCATGGCCGAGAGCGGAACAACGCAGACCGCCGGCTAAGGTCCCGGAGTGCGGACTAAGTGTGAAAGGAGGTGGGGGCGCTAAGACAGCTGGGATGTTGGCTTAGAAGCAGCCATCATTTAAAGAGTGCGTAACAGCTCACCAGCCGAGTGCCCCTGCGCCTAAAATGTTCCGGGGCTTAAGTCCGCCACCGAAGCCGCGGGTCGGCGAACCTTCGGGTTCGTCGGCGGTAGGGGAGCGTTCCCGTTGGGATGAAGCAGTCCCGCGAGGGGCTGTGGACTGGCGGGAAGTGAGAATCCAGGCATCAGTAACGATAAGGGAGGTGAGAATCCTCCCCACCGAAAGCCTAAGGTTTCCTGAGCAAGGGTCGTCCGCTCAGGGTTAGCCGGCCCCTAACCTGAGGCCGAAAGGCGTAGGGGATGGGAAGGGGGTTAATATTCCCCCGCCACTCCGGTGGAGCCTGGGGGGTGACGCAGAAGGGAAGGGCCCGGGGACAGGTGGCTGTCCCTCCAAACCCGTAGGGCGATGATGGGTCGAGGCAAATCCCGGCCCGGAGCCTGAGGGGGAGTAAGGAACCCGGCCTCGCGCCGGGGGAAGGGCTCGGACCACGCTGCCAAGAAATAACCTCGCAGGCTGTGAAGCCGGAGTGACCGTACCGTAAACCGACACAGGTAGGCGGGTAGAGAATACTAAGGTGCGCGGGTTATCCCCCGTTAAGGAACTCGGCAACTTGGCCCCGTAACTTCGGGAGAAGGGGTGCCCCGAGTACGTGGTCACCCACCGTATATCTCATGCGGGCGGGTGGCTGCGGAAAGGGGTCGCAGCGAAGAGGACCTGGCGACTGTTTACTAAAAACACAGGGCTCTGCGAACTCGGCCTAGAGGACGTATAGGGCCTGACGCCTGCCCGGTGCCGGAAGGTTAAGGGGAGGGGTGCAAGCCCCGAACCGAAGCCCCGGTAAACGGCGGCCGTAACTCTAACGGTCCTAAGGTAGCTGGATGCTGCCTGCCTGCAGGGTGACCTGCAGGGCAATATCCGGCTATATGCGGGAACACCCTTAGAGCCCTGACTACGAGGCTGGGCAAGTTGCTCGGGCCCGTAAAAATGTCAGGGATTGGGCAATCCGCAGGAAACCCACTAAAGTGGGGATCCTCAGAGGCCATACGCCGGACATCCGGCTTGAGGAGGTGAATTCTGATGGAGCTGACGCCCGATTGGATTGTCGGCTTTACCGACGGTGAAGGGTGCTTTTTTGTGGGTGTGCAAAAGCATCCGGAAATGACAGCGGGATTCCAGGTTCTGCCTGAGTTCGTCGTTGTCCAGCATGAACGTGATATTCAGATACTCTATGCTCTCAAACGGTTCTTTGGATGTGGTGTCGTGAGACGCAACCATGGAGACAGGTTCGCCTACAGGGTCAGAAAGCTTGAATGTCTCGAACGGGTGATCCAGTTCTTCGAGAAACATCCGCTGAAGACGAAAAAGAACGTTGACTTCAGGAAATTCCGGAGAATCGTCATGATGATGAGGGAAGGCCGACATCTGGATAAAGATGGGTTGATAGAGATTCTGAGCATGGCGAGGACGATGAATACAGGGCAGAGACCGAAGTTGGAGGAAGTTTTGAAACTCCTCAAGGCCGGATGAAGATATGGTCCACCCCACGGTGAAAGCCGTGGATAGAAGGTGAGCGAAATTCCTTGTCGGGTAAGTTCCGACCTGCACGAATGGCGTAACGACTGGGTCGGTGTCTCAACGGGGGGCCCGGTGAAGTTGTAGTGGTGGTGAAGATGCCACCTACCCGCGGCAGGACCGAAAGACCCCGTGGACCTTTACTGCAGCCTGGCGTTGAGTCTTGGCCAGGCGTGTGTAGGATAGGTGGGAGCCTGTGAAGCCCGGGCGCCAGCTCGGGTGGAGGCGCCGGTGAAATACCACCCTCGTCTGGTTGAGGCTCTAACCTGCGCGCCTGGATCGGCGCGAGGGACATCGCTTGGTGGGCAGTTTCACTGGGGCGGTGACCTCCTGAAAGGTAACGGAGGTGTCCAAAGGTCCCCTCAGCACGGACGGCAACCGTGCGTGGAGTGTAAGGGCAGAAGGGGGCCTGACTGCGAGGCCGACAGGCCGAGCAGAGGCGAAAGCCGGGCCTAGTGACCCGGCGGCTCCGTGTGGAAGGGCCGTCGATCAGCGGATAAAAGGTACCCCGGGGATAACAGGCTAGTCGCGCCCGAGAGTTCACATCGACGGCGCGGTTCGGCACCTCGATGTCGGCTCAGCGCATCCTGGGGCTGGACAAGGTCCCAAGGGTTGGTCTGTTCGCCCATTAAAGCGCTACGCGAGCTGGGTTTAGACCGTCGTGAGACAGGTCGGTCCCTATCCGCCGCGGGCGCAGGAGACTTGAGGGGGGCTGCCCCTAGTACGAGAGGACCGGGGTGGGGGAGCCGCTAGTGTACCTGTTGTCGCGCCAGCGGCACAGCAGGGTAGCTACGCTCCCAGGCGATAACCGCTGAAAGCATCTAAGCGGGAAGCGCGCCCCAAGATTAGGTCTCCCGCTCATCCGTTTCGGATGAGCTAAGGCCCCTCCTAGACTAGGAGGTTGATAGGCCGCAGGTGTAAGCCCAGCAATGGGTTGAGCCGAGCGGTACTAATAGGCCGAGCGGCTTAGCCATCTACCTCGTTCAATTCCCACATTATTCATCTCCCATTTCGGGAGGCCTCATTTCGCTAATTATCCCGGGCTGCCATGCCGGTGGGGTAACACCCGTTCCCATTCCGAACACGGAAGTTAAGCCCACCAGGGCCGATGATACTGCACCCGCAAGGGTGTGGGAAAGTAGGTCGCAGCCCGGGGTTTTTTTATTTCCACCCCCAAAATAAAAACCCCGACCATTACAGGCCGGGGAATCCTCCGGTTCTCCTGCCTTTGATTTATCCCACAATAAGTTTCCGATAAAGCTCGATGTATTTCTTAGCGGATGCATCCCACGAAAAGTCGAGCGACATCCCTCTCCTGACTATTTCCAGCCATTTCTCGCGATTCGAGTAGGCCTTCAGGGCACGTTTTATGGCGTCAACCAATTCGGAAGGCTCATATCTTTCAAACATGAACCCGTAACCGTTTTCGGGATCACTGTCGTAATCAATTATAGTATCCGCAAGTCCGCCGGTCTTTCTGACTATCGGGATGGAACCGTATCTCAGTGCGATCATCTGGCCAAGCCCGCACGGCTCGTAGCGGGATGGCATCAGGAACATATCAGAGCCAGCGTATATCTTCCTCGCAAGCACCGGGTCAAATCCTATCGTGACAGCAAATTTTTCGGGTAGCTTCTTAGCGATTTCAACAAACATGTCCTGATAGATTTTGTCCCCGGAGCCGAGGACAACAAATTGCAGGTTCAGTCCGGCAATCTCATCGAGGGCATCTTTGATAAGGTCGAACCCCTTTTGAGCTGCGAGGCGTGAAACGATACCCACAACAGGCACATCGGGAGAGTAGGGAAGGCCCTGTTCCCTGAGGAGGCCCTTTTTGTTTTCCGTTTTGCCGGTCTCGAAATTCTCCAGACTGTAATTGAAGTAGATGTGTTTGTCAGTTTGGGGATCCCATGTCCTGTAATCGATCCCGTTCAATATGCCGTAGAGGTCTGCCGAGCGTTTGCGAAGTATCCCGTCCAGCCCATAGCCATATTCAGGCGTCTGGATTTCCTTTGCGTAGGTAGGGCTAACCGTGTTTATCGCATCGGAATAAACGATGCCGCCCTTGAGGTAATTGACCTTTCCGTAAAATTCGAGTGCTTCCATGTGATAGACGCTCCATGGCAACCCTATCTCAGGGATGATCCAGCTGTCGAACTGCCCCTGATAGGCGATGTTGTGAATGGTTATGAGCGTTTTGATGGATGACAGTTCGGGATCATGACGATAGACTTCCTTGAGATAGACGGGGATAAGCGCTGTCTGCCAGTCGTTCAGGTGGATGATGTCCGGGACGAAATTCAGAGGTTTGAGCATCTCGATCACGGCCCTGGCAAAGAAGGCGAATCTCAGCCAGTTGTCCGGATAGTCCCCTTCCGGGGTGCCGTAAAGCTCATCCCTGTCAAAGAACTCCCTTTCATCTACGAAATATACGGGCACCTCTTCATAATCGGTTCTGTCTATAAAACCGACACGCCTTTTGCCCGCCATCTCAAGCTCTATACTGACCCCGGTGGAACTTAAGTTAAACCTGCATCTGTCTATTTTTCGGGTGTATAGTGGCATGGCTATGCGCACATCCACCCCGGCCTTTTTGAGGGCCAGTGGCAGGCTTCCAGCTACGTCTGCGAGGCCGCCCGTTTTTGCAAATGGATAAACTTCAGACGATACAACCAGAACCTTCATCTGTTAGCTCCTTTTTTGAATTGGTAGATAATTGTAAACCATCTGTTGTCGGACGATGGTTTAAATCTGGCCTTCATGGCGGCATTTAGTGCTGCTGACTCGAACACCCAGCTTGTGCTCTTGCGCACCCTTGCCTCGATCACGGAGCCGTCCGGTGCCACTTCAAGGTCTATAACCACCTCCCCGCTGTCCAGACCGCAGGAATCGGCTTCTGGAGGAAATTCAGGGTCGGGCACCTCATTCTCCATGTCGGAAATGGGGATGGAGATGGTGAACCACACTTTTACAGGATTTCCGAGTGAATCACGTCCCGGCTCGAAAACGAAACCTTTAATGGTTTCCCTGATTACATTTTCCAGTTCAGGTGGCAGCGGCTCCCTGAACTCCATGTCCGAAACCCTGCCGTTTGTATCAATAAGCACGTTGACCACGACGGTCTCGGTTAGATTTTTGAAAGGCGAATTGTCCGGAAAAGCCGGCTTTACGTATCTCAATATTTTGGGTTTGTGGGAAGTTGTGGTCACATCCTGTTCCTTCTTGCCGGGACCTATCTCCCATGAGATCAATTGGCCCGTCATCAAAATAATAATGAATAAGTGTATCATTTTTTCACCTCCTGACTGACCGTCAGAATAAGAATTAAGGGTTATATGAGAACAGGTAACGCTTTCTTAAGAATCTTGATTTTGACTTCACGGACGGGTTGAGGTGAGACTTCTCCATCGAGGTGATAATATACCGGCCTATCAGAAACTATGTGAACGTCATCGGGAGTCTGGAAATAAATCACTTCCGGTTCGTTCAGATGTGTTCCTTTGAGGACAAGCCACATCTTTTTGAGAAACACGGAGGTTTTGACCTTTCGGATGAGGTCGATGTCTATGAGTCCATCTGTCAACGAAGCATGAGGAAACAGATGAAAGCCTCCCCCCATGAACTGACCACATCCAACACTGCATATATGGAATTGTTCGCTCAGGATTTTTTTGCCTGTCCTGATTGTCAGGTGAGGCGGCGTGAAAGAAAAGAAGCTTTTTATGACTCCGACGATGTAGAGCAGATCGCCTTTCAACAGCGGTATTTTTCTTATGATACTCGCGACATGAGCGTCGAAACCCATGCCGAAGCCATTGAAAACAGGGCGAGTCTGATGTTCCTCTTCCACCATGCACACGTCCACAAACTTTATCTTCCGAGTTTTGAGCACCTTATCAATAACCTTTTTCCAGTCTCTGTCCTCGTCGTGGACAGCTTTTGAATAGTCGTTCCCGGTTCCGAATGGGATCACAAAAAGGGGTTTGTTTTTGTGCAGGAGTCCCCAGCCCACCTCGTTGACAGTGCCATCGCCGCCAGCCGCCACCACCGAGAAAACATCATCCCTTTTAGCAAGCTGGTAAGCTAATTCCCTTGCATGGCCGGGCCTTTCGGTAAGATGAAGTTCGTAACTGACACCTCTTCCCTTCAGGTGTTTCTCAAGGTCCGGTAATTTTTTCAGGGCAGCGCCCCGTCCCGCAGCCGGATTGAGTATGATTCCTAATTTCACGCCTGTCTATAATAAAAGCACTTGCCACAACCGTCAACAAAAAGCCGGGACGAAATTCCGGCATAAAATTTCACCTCGGGCGCCCTCTGTGCCCGGGCGCCCGACATAGGCTCTAAAAGTGAATGATTCCAACGATCCTGTCTTTATAAGTTAAATCAGCAGAATGTGGCCTGACATTAACGATATTTAGGTCTCTTATGTTTACATCCTCAAAAAGCATACCTCTTATATATCCATTGGTATCGATCAGGGGAATTCTTAACTCACCTACAGGGTTTTTAAAAGGTGCCCCTTTCTTTAGCGAGGCTAAAATAGATTTTAAGGATGTCGTGTCAATTGATGTGTAATAATAAGCACCATGGTGATAGCAGCAACCACAGCCGCACCCTCTCCAACGGGGTCCCCAAGGATGCCCCCATACGTAAGGGGAGTGGGTTAACTGGGCCGAAGCGACCCCCAATGCCTATCAACAGCAGGATTATAACTCCTGCTCCCTTTAAGAGATTTGTCTTTATACCCATAATCTCACCTCCTATGTTTAATCCCTGATTTCTGGATTTTGTCTGAATCACAAAGCAA
>JAMOPK010000214.1 GCA_027064565.1 Caldifarciminota bacterium
GCAAGGAGGCCTTTCCGGCGGTAGTAATCGATAAGGGGTTCGGTGTCCCGGCGGTAAACTTCGAGGCGGCGACGGATGGTCTCAGGTCTGTCGTCATCGCGCTGGATCAGCTTTGTCCCGCAGACATCGCATATCTCATCGTTCTTTGGGGGGTGGTAAAGCATGTTGTAAACAGCGCCGCATTTAGGGCAGACCCTGCGTGCCGAGAGCCGCTTAACTATCTCATCATCAGGAACGTCGAAAAGAACAACCTTCCTGAGCTCAAAGTTCAGCTTATCGAGGAGTTTATCGAAGGCCTCTGCCTGAGGAAGGGTCCTTGGGAAGCCGTCCATGATAACGGGATTCTCGCAATTCCTGAGGACGTCCTCGATAAGTCCGATCATGACGTCGTCCGGCACGAGTTCGCCCCTGTCCATGTAGGACTTTGCGAGTTTGCCCAGTTCCGTCCCTTTGCGGACGGCTTCCCTGAGGATATCGCCAGTGGATATATGTTTGAACCCGTATTCAGCCGATAGTTTCTGGGCCTGAGTGCCCTTACCGCTTCCCGGCGGACCGAGAAAAATAACGGCTATCCTCTCCATCCTCTGATCCTGCCCTTCTTCAAGAACCCTTCGTATTGCCTCATAACGAGGTGTGCCTCGACCTGCTGCATGAGCTCAAGGGCGACACCAACGATGATGAGGAGCCTTGTGCCGCCGAAATAGAACGGCACGTGTGCCCATTTCATGAGGTAATACGGCAGGATTGCTATCAACGCAAAGAATATGGCGCCGGGCAGAAGCACCCTCGCCATTATCCTGTCAATGTATTCCGCCGTCTGGTTGCCAGGCCTTATGCCGGGAATGAATCCGGAATAACGCTGAAGGTTGTCCGCTATCTCCTTGGGGTTCATGACAACTGCGGTGTAGAAATAAGCAAAGAATATGATTAATCCTGCGTAAATCAGATCGTAAATCAAGTTACCGGGCGCAAAGTATCTCGTCAGCGTTTCCGCCCATGGTGCGGAGACGAAACTCGAAACCGTTGCCGGGAAAGTCAACAGTGACTGAGCGAAGATGATCGGGATCACGCCCGCGGTGTTGACCGTTATCGGGAGATAAGTGGATTGTCCGCCGTAAATCTTTCTGCCTACAACCCTTTTGGCATACTGGATGGGTATCCTGCGTTGGGCCTCGGTCACAACTACGACAGCGGCGGTGGCTGCAAGGATAATCACGATCACAAGGAAGAAAGTCAACGGGCTGATTGCACCGCTCTTAAGGAGGTTGATGGTCTGCATGAATTCGTTGGGCACCGAGTCAAGGGTCCCGGCGAAGATTATCACCGATATGCCATTTCCTATGCCGTATTGGGTGATCTGCTCGCCAAGCCACATCAAGAAGATGCTGCCCGCCACAAGGCTGATTATTGTGAGGAAGTAGAATCCAAATCCGGGGTTGGGCACGACCGGCATTCCGCTCGGACTGGTAAGTCTGGAAAGGAAGATTGCCACACCCGTAGCCTGAATTGCTGCGATCACAACAGTCAGGTATCTGGAATACTGCTCGATCTTGCGCCGTCCGTGTTCGCCTTCTTTATGGAGCCGCTCAAGGGCCGGAACCGTGCTTGTCAGGAGCTGGAGGATAATCGAAGATGAGATGTAAGGCATTATGCCCACGCCGAAGATGGCGGCGCGGGAGAGCGCTCCACCGACGAACATATCGTATAGCCCAAAAGTGGTGGAGCGCATCTGCTGGAAGAACTCCATCAGCGCTCTGCCGTTAACGCCAGGAAGTGGGATATGTGTTCCGATTCGATAGACGGCGATGATAAGAAACGTGAACAGAATCTTTTTCTTAAGGTCCTGGATTTTCAGGACTGAACCGACGTTCTGGAGCATCATTTGGAAGCAACCTCCACGGTTCCACCGGCCGCCTGAATCAGCTCAATGGCCTTTTTGGAGGCGGCATCGACCTTAACCGTGAACTTCTTGCTCACACTCCCCTTCGCAAGCAGCTTAACGGGCTGATTCAGCTTTTTGATAAGCCCAGCTTTTCTCAAAGCCTCTCTGTCGATGACGGCATCGCTGTCGAATTTCTCCTCAAGCTGCCCCACGTTGACCACCTGATAGGTCACTTTGAAGATGTTGGTAAAGCCGCGCTTTGGCAGGCGACGGTAAAGCGGGAGCTGGCCGCCCTCGAAATACCTCGGCTTGGCGCCGCCGGAACGGGATTTCTGGCCTTTGTGGCCTCTGCCGGCGGTCTTGCCGAGACCCGAACCCGGGCCGCGTCCCACCCTTTTTCTCTTCTTTACAGCACCCGGATTGGGGCCGAGATTGGAAAGGTCAAACATCATTCACCCTCCTGTGCAAGCTGTTCCTCATCAATTTCCTCTACTTTCACCATGTAGTCCACGACGCGGATCATGCCACGGATCTGAGGCGTGTCTTCATGGATCACGGTATGCCCGATCTTCCTGAGTCCAAGGGCCTCAATCGTCCTTTTCGCCTTCTTGTTCTTTCCGATCTTACTCCTGGTCTGGGTTATTTTCAGATACTTCTTGCCTGCCACGACCATACCTCCTCATAACTGCTGAAAGTGGCAATCCCCTGAGTTTTGCGACTTTCTGGGGATCCTTAAGTTTCATCAGGCCGTCCATTGTGGCCTTCAGAAGGTTAACGGGATTGTTTGAGCCGAGCGATTTCGTGAGTGCGTTTTCGTAGCCCGCCGCCTCAAGGATCGCACGAACAGCCTGCGATGCAATGATACCGGTTCCGGGTGCCGCGGGTTTCAGGAGCACACGTGATGCGCCCATCTCGCCGACAACCTCATGAGGCAATGTTCCGTTGATTATGGTCACGTTCACCATGTTCTTTCTGGCCTGAGCAATGGCCTTGCGGATGGCGTCCGGGGTCTCGGAGGCCTTGCCGTGGCCAATGCCAACGCGCCCTTTGCCATCTCCGACCACGACCCATGCCGAGAGCCTGAACCTACGACCGCCTTTGGTCACTTTGGTGACTCTTTTAATCGTGACAACCGTTTCGATGAGGTCACTGACGCCTTCGTTTCTTCTTGGATTCATCATGTTGGTTTCCTCCGATTAAAACTTGAGACCCGCCTCACGAGCGGCATCAGCAAGTGCTTTAACTCTGCCGTGATACTTGTAGCCCGACCTATCGAAAGCCACCTTCTCGATTCCAAGTTTCTTTGCGCGTTCAGCGATGAGCTTGCCGACGAGTTTGGCCTTCTCGATCTTGCCTTTCACCTGTGCCACCTGTTCACGGATCTCCGGAGAAAGCGTTGATGCGCCTGTGAGCGTCCTTGCCGGGCCGATCGGCGGGTCGATGACTATCTGGGCGTAGATGTGCTTCAGGCTCTTGTAAACCGTGAGTCTCGGGCGTTCCTGTGTACCAATAACCTTTTTGCGCACTCTCAGGTGCCTTCTTTTACGTCTCTCGACCTTTTTCTTTCTATCCATCTGGTTTTATCCTCCTTCGTTATGCCTTGACACCGGCCTTACCGGCCTTGTAGAGCACACGCTCACCGGCGTAGCGCAAGCCTTTACCCTTGTATGGGTCTGGAGGTTTGATCTTGCGAATCTCTGCTGCCACCTGTCCGACACGCTGTTTGTCGATTCCGGAAACGATTATGTCGTATTGTTTCTCCTCGTTCTTGCCGCCGACTATGCCGCGAGGTGAGGACTTGACCTCAACCTTAACATCGTCCGGTATCGGGTAGATCACATCGTGCGAAAAGCCCACCTTAAGGACGAGATTCTTCCCGTCGATGCTGGCCCTGTAACCGGTTCCGTAGAGTTCCACGACCTTCTGAAAGCCCTTTGTCACGCCTTCGATCATGTTGGCAATGATCTGGCGCGTGGTGCCGTGGAGTGCACGGTGAAATTTCCTGTCTGAAGGCCTTTTAACGGTCACAAAGCCGTCTGAGATCTCAATTGTCATGTCTTTGTGATGGGCAAACTCCAGTTGCCCTTTCGGCCCCTTAACTTTGATGACGCCGTTTTCATATTTGACTTCAACGCCCTGAGGGATTGGTATCGGTTTTTTCCCTATTCTTGACATATCAAGCCACCTCCCTGCTACACAACGTAGAGCAGGTATTCGCCGCCAATGCCCAATCTTCTGGCCTCACGGTCCGTTATCAGGCCCTTGGAAGTTGAGATAATGGCAACACCTATGCCGTTAGCCACCCACGGGATTTCCTTTTTGTTAACGTAAATCCTGCGTCCGGGCTTTGAGACTTTCTGGATGTCGGTAATGAGCGGGTTGCCTTCGTCGTCGTATTTCAGGAAAACTATGATCTTCTGCTTCACGCCTTCGCCCTCAACCTTGTATCCTTCGATGTAGCCTTCCCTTTTGAGTATCTTGAGGATTTCGAGCTTCAAATTGGATTTGGGCACCACCTCAACCGTCTCCTTGTGTGCCCTGACAGCATTCCGAATTCTGGTGATCATGTCAGCAATTGGGTCTGTCATCATGGTTCAATTACCTCCTACCAGCTTGCCTTTTTGACACCCGGCAGTTCACCTTTGAGTGCCAGTTCTCTGAAGCAGATTCTGCAAAGTCCGAATTTCCGGATGTAGCCTCTGGGCCTGCCGCACCGTTTGCAGCGATTGCGCTCTCTAACTTTAAATTTCGGCGGGTGTTTGGGATAAAGTTTTGCTTTCCTTGCCATCTTTGATTTACCTCCTCTCAAACGGGAAGCCGAACTCCTCAAGGAGCCTCATGGCTTCCTCGTCAGTCTCGGCAGTGGTGACGATGTTGATATCCATGCCGAAGACCTTTTTGACCTTGTCGATCTCGATTTCCGGAAAGATCGTGTGCTCGGTAACGCCGAAGTTGTAGTTGCCCCTGCCATCGAAGGAATCCCTCGGCAGACCGCGGAAGTCACGGACGCGCGGGAGTGCGAAGTTGATCAGCCTATCAAGGAAATCGTGCGCCATCCTGCCGCGCAATGTGACCTTGACGCCGATGGGCATGCCCTTACGGAGGTGGAAACCAGCCACCGACTTACGGGCACGCCTGAGAACCGGCTTCTGTCCGGTTATCATGGCAAGGTCTTCGGAAATGACATCCAGAATTTTCGGATCCTGAATGGCGTCACCGGTTGTGACGTTTATCACGATCTTTTCGATCCTGGGCACCTGCATTATGTTTTTGTAACCCAGTTCCTTCATCAACTTTGGGCGAATCCTCTCGCGGTATTCTTTAAGCAGCCTTGACATCGCTGATCACTCCTCCACACTTTTTGCAAACCCTGAGTTTGTCGCCGGTTTCGGTGATTTTGAAACCGACTCTCGTGGGTTCGCCGCAGTTCGGGCATATCAACATCACGTTCGAGACGTGGATCGGGGCGGCCATCTCGATGATACCGGAGGGCTGTGCCTGACTCCTCGCGCGCATGTGGCGCTTCACGATGTTGACGCCTTCCACAATAACGCGGTTCTCACGGGGCAGAACCTTCGTAACTTTCCCGGTCTTGCCTTTGTCCTTGCCAGCAATAACGAGCACAAGATCCCCTTTTCTGATTTTCGCTGCCATTTAGACCACCTCCGGAGCAAGTGAGACGATTTTCATGAATTTTTTGTCCCTGAGTTCCCTTGCGACTGGTCCGAAAACGCGCGTGCCTCTGGGCTCGTTCCTCTCGTCGATTATCACAGCGGCATTGTCATCGAATTTGATGTAAGTCCCGTCCTTACGACGAATTTCCTTTTTCGTTCTGACCACAACGGCCCTGACGACATCGCCTTTTTTGATGGGCATGCCCGGAGCCGCCTCTTTCACGCTGGCGACAACGATGTCGCCCACACGGGCGTATTTGCGCTTAAAACCGCCCATGATGTGAATGATCATGATTTCCTGAGCGCCGGTGTTGTCCGCTACCTTAAGTCGCGAATAATCCTGAACCATTTTTATTCCTCCTCGAGTCTCTTGGCGCGCCTGAGGATCTCAACGATCCTCCATCTCTTAAGTTTAGAAAGAGGCCTTGTTTCCACGATACGAACAAGATCGCCCTCGCGAGCCTCGTTCCTCTCATCGTGGGCATAGAACTTCTTTCTGCGGCGGATGTATTTCTTGTATTTCGGATGCTGCATCAGGTTTTCCACCACGATAACGCGGGTCTTGTCCATCTTATCGGAAACGACTATGCCCACACGTTCCTTTCTGTGCGTTTTCCTCTCGCTCATGATTCAGCCTCCAGTTCCCTCTCCCTCAAAATTGTGAGGATTCGGGCAATGTCCTTCTTCACCAAACCAAACTGATGAGGGTTTCCCAATTTGTTCTGAGCCTTAGCAAGTCGCAGCTGAAAGAGCTGGTCTTTGAGTTCCCTGAGTTTCGCCTGAAGCTCCTCGTTGGTCATCTCGCGAAGTTCCCTCGCTTTCATACTCCGCCCTCCTTGATGGACACGAATCTGGTCTTTATGGGCAGTTTGAACGATGCGCGCCTGAACGCCTCGCGTGCAGCCTCCTCAGGAACACCTGCGAGCTCGAAGAGTATCCTTCCGGGTTTCACGACTGCCACCCAGTGATCGACGTTTCCCTTACCTTTACCCATACGGGTTTCAGCGGGTTTCTTCGTCACGGGTTTATCGGGAAACACACGTATCCAGAGTTTGCCGCCCTTTTTCAGGTATCTTGTGATGGTCATACGGGCAGCCTCGATCTGGTTAGCCGTGATCCAGGCAGGCTCCATGGCCTTGAGCCCGTATTCCCCAAAAGCTATGTAATGGCCAGCAGTGGCCTTTCCTTTTCTGCGCCCTCTGTGTTGTTTGCGATATTTTGTCCTTTTGGGCATCAACATGGCTTAGATAACCTCCTCTTCCTCCTCGCCGCCTTTCGGCTTGAGGATATCGCCCTTGTAGATCCAGACCTTGACGCCGATGGTTCCGTATTTCGTCACAGCTGTGGCCTCAGCGTAGTCGATGTCAGCACGAATGGTCTGCAGGGGCACTCTGCCCTGATGATACCACTCTTTCCTTGCGATTTCTGCGCCTCCGAGACGTCCCTTACACTGGACTTTGATGCCCTTTGCGCCGGCACGCATGGCCATATCCACGGCCCTCTTCATCGCGCGCCTGTGGGACACACGCTGCTCGATCCTCGATGCGATATTCTGAGCTACCAGTTCAGCGTCGGTCTCCGGAACTCTGACCTCATTGACATTTATCTGGATATCTTTTTTGCCGATAAGTTTGACAAGTTCTCTTCTGAGGCTTTCGACCTCCTGGCCACGTCTTCCGATCACAAGGCCCGGGCGCGAGGTATGGATGTTGACGCTGATCTTGTCAGCGGCCCTGTCGATGATGATCTTCGAAATCCCCGCGTCCCTGAACCTTTTGCGGATGTAATCCCTGATTTTCAGGTCTTCCTGAAGCAGTTTTGCGTAGTTTTTGCCAGACGCGAACCAGTGAGCCGCCCAGTCCTTGTTAACACCAACCCTTAAGCCAATTGGATGAACTTTCTGACCCATGTTTACCTCCTATCGGATACCTCAACGGTCAAATGGGAGAGCCTTCTGCGGATCATCACGGCTCTTCCACGCCATGCAGGACGCCATCTCTTGAGTATCGGACCGCGATCGACTTTGATCAGACTCACAAACACCTCATCTTTCGGCAGCGCCTCGTTTCCAGCCTTCTGTTCGTAGGAGTTGTAGGCATTCCTCAGCGTCTTAAGCACCATGGTTCCGATCTTCTTTTTGGGCAACAGGGTCAGGATGGCTTCGGCCTCAGCCACGGTTTTACCCCTGACAAGGTCCAGCACAGGTTTGACCTTTTTGGGCGAAACTCTCAGATACTTTGAAATAGCTCTGCCCTCCATGATCACCTCACCTTTCCTTTGCCAGCGACTTTCTGACCCTTGTGGCCTCTGAACGTGCGTGTAAGAGCGAATTCGCCGAGCTTGTGTCCGACCATATCCTGTGTGATGTAAACCGGAATGAACTTGTGTCCGTTGTGAATGGCGATAGTATGACCGATAAATTCAGGTGTAATCGTAGAACGGCGAGAATAGGTCTTGATGACCCGCTTCTCTCCGGTTTTGTTCATCTCAATGATCCGTTTCAAGAGCTTCGGATCAACATAAGGTCCCTTTTTAATGGATCTTCCCATTACCGCTCACCTCCGCCTATTTCCTCTTCTTCCTGCTTCTTCTCTTCACGATAAATCTATCGGAAGGCTTCCTCTTCTTTCTGGTCTTCTTGCCCTTTGCGATGAGGCCCCACGGGCTTGCCGGCGGTCTTCCACCCTTACTACGTCCCTCACCGCCACCGAGCGGGTGGTCGCACGGGTTCATCGCCACACCGCGCACATGTCCGCGCCTGCCGAGCCATCTTGTGCGGCCAGCCTTACCGATCACCACGTTTTCGTGATCAGGGTTGGAAACCTTGCCGAGCGTAGCCATGCATTTGAGGTTGATAAGCCTCACTTCGCCGGACGGCAACTGAACGTGAGCGTAATTGCCTTCTTTGGAAAGTATCACGGCGGAGGTTCCAGCGGAACGAACCAGCTGTCCACCTTTGCCCGGAACGAGCTCAATGTTATGGATTTCCATGCCCTCAGGGATCAAAGCGAGGGGCATGGCATTGCCGATTTTGATTTCAGGCTCTTCTGCTTCCAGATTGTAGGAAACGATCGTATCGCCAACCTGAAGCCCGTCGGGAGCTATGATGTAACGTTTTTCGCCGTCAGCATAGGCAACCAGAGCGATGAAAGCTGACCTGTTGGGGTCATATTCGATGGATTTGACCTTAGCCGGAACGCCGAATTTCTCCCGCCTGAAATCGATTATCCTGTAAAGCCTTTTGTGTCCGCCGCCGCGAAATCTGACCGTTATCCTGCCGTGAGCGTTTCGGCCGCCGGATTTCTTTATCGGCTCGGTAAGCGACTTCTCAGGCTCGGTCTTTGTTATCACTGATTTGTAATCGACAACGGTCATGTAGCGCCTTGAGGGCGTATAGGGTTTGTATGTTTTGATTCCCATGATGATCACACTCCTTCAAAGAGCGGGATAGTCTCGCCCTTTCTCAAGCGGACTATCGCCTTCTTCCATGCCCTTGTTTTGCCGGGCGCCCTTCTCAGTCTTTTCGGCTTCGGTTTCACGTTGATGATCTGCACTTTCTCCACGTTCACCCTGAAAAGCTCTTCGATGGCCTTCTTCACTTCCACCTTGTTGGCGTCCCTGGCGACCTCGAACACGTATTGGTTGTTCTCGGCCTGAAGCCTGTAGGTCTTCTCGGTCAGAACCGGTCTGATGATTATGTCTCTCGGGTCCCTCATGACAACCTCTCCTTGAGTTTTTCGACTGCATTTTTGTCGAGGACGACGTATTCGCTGTTGAGGACATCCAGTGTGTTGACGTCTTTTGCGAGTCTCGTTTCCACCTTCGGGATGTTCCTGCTCGAAAGGTAGAGGTTCCTGTTGTATTCGCCGGGGACAACAACCACTTTCTTGCCTTCGAGACCGACAGCGGAGAGCAGCTGAACCATGGATTTGGTTTTCGGCTCAGGGAACTCAAAGCCTTCAAAGACCAGCACGCGATTTTCGAGTGCCCTGTCCGAGAGAGCCATCTTGAAAGCGAGCCGTTTCACCTTTTTAGGCACCTGATAGGAGTAATCGCGAGGCCGGGGGCCATGCGCCTTTCCGCCTTTGACGAATATCGGCGCTCCACGATCGCCGTGCCTTGCTCTGCCAAGTCCCTTCTGAGGCCATATCTTTCTGCCGGAATAAGAAACTTCCGCTCTGGTCTTCGCCTTATGAGTTCCAGCCCTGCGGTTGGCGAGATACATCTTTACCACTTCCCAGAGGATGTGGCGCTTCGGTTTCACGCCGAAAATCTCATCGGGAAGCTCTATCTCGCCAATCCGTTCACCGGTCGGGGAGTAAAGCGGTGCTTTCATAATCTTTTACCCTCCCTGGGGTTAGCCTTTTTAACCAACACGATAGCGCCTCTGGCACCCGGAACCGAACCCTTCACGAGGATGATGTTGCGTTCGGGATACACTTTCACGATCTGGAGGTTCTTGACGGTAACCTTTTCGTTGCCCATGTGTCCGGCCATTTTCTTACCTTTCCAGACTCTCCCGGGATCAGTGTGCTGTCCGATAGAACCGGGTCTCCTGTGGAATTTCGAGCCGTGGGTTTTGGGTCCACCGGCGAATCCCCATCTCTTGACGACGCCCTGGAATCCTCTTCCCTTTGATCTGCCTGTCACATCCACTTTTTCGCCATCCTGAAAGACATCCGTAACCTTTATCTGGCTTCCGGTCTGGAATTTGCCAAGCTCCGACGGGTCCACACGGAATTCCGCTATTTTGAGGGCGGGCAATTTGATGCCCTTCTCAGCGAGGGCACGATACAGTTCCGCCCCTTTCTTCTGTTTTAGCTCCTCGATTTCCTTCTCGTCGAGGAGCACCTTCAGTATTTCGAAAAGCTGAGGTCTGTTGAGCTTTTTGGGCGCAACTTCCCCGAATCCCAATTTCAAAGCTGCATAACCGTCCCTGTCAGGCGTCTTCTCCCCCAGGACGGTGCAGGGGCCGACTTCAATGACGGTAACAGCCGTCATCGAGCCGTCTTCGGTAGGGATCTGGGTCATCCCCAGCTTTCTACCAATCAGTCCCATCATGATATTTCAGCTCCTTTGTTTCCTCTTTCCGATAATCCGGTTCGTCATCCGGTTTTCGCCGAACAACGAACTACACCACCTTGATCTCCACCTCGACGCCTGCTGGCAGGTCGAGGCGAGACAGCTTATCGATCGTCTCCTGCGTTGGTTTCCTGATCTCGATCAGCCTTTTGTGGACGGTAAGCTCAAACTGTTCCTGTGACCTCTTGTGCACGTGAGGAGAACGGATCACAGAGAACAGCGTCCTTTTTGTGGGCAGAGGTATCGGCCCCGACACCTCTGCCCCGGTAAGTTTCGCCGTCAAAGCGATTCTTTTGGCTGATCTGTCGATCAACGCAGGATCGAATGCCTTGAGTTTGATCCTGATTTTGCCTTCTATCGCCATGGCAATTACTCTATGATGTCTGTGACGACACCTGCGCCGACCGTGCGTCCGCCTTCACGAATAGCGAATCTCAGCTCTTTCTCGATAGCCACAGGGTAGATCAGCTCGACCTCAAGGTTCACGTGGTCGCCCGGCATGACCATTTCCTGGCCCTCAGGCAGCTTGATGGTGCCGGTAACGTCGGTGGTTCTGAAGTAGAACTGCGGACGATAACCGTTGAAGAACGGAGTATGACGTCCGCCTTCCTCTTTCTTCAGCACGTAAACCTGAGCGCGGAATTTCTTGTGCGGGTGGATGGAGCCGGGTTTGGCGACAACCATGCCGCGCTCGACCTCATCTTTCTTCACGCCGCGCAGGAGGATACCGACGTTATCGCCCGGCAGAGCCTCGTCGAGGATCTTACGGAACATCTCGATTGAGGTAGCGACGGTTCTGATGGGCTTGTCTCTGAATCCGACGATCTCCACTTCCTCACCCGGAGTAAGTTTGCCGCGCTCAACACGGCCGGTGACCACCGTTCCACGACCGGTGATGGAGAAGACGTCCTCGATTGCCATCAGGAACGGCTTATCGACGTCGCGAACAGGATCAGGGATGTAGTTGTCAAGCGCATCAAGGAGTTCCTGAATGGGCTTATACCACTCGCAATTCGGATCATCGCCGCACTCCTCAACGGCCTTGAGGGCGGAACCCTTGATGACGGGCACTTCGTCACCAGGGAACTCATATTCGTTCAGAAGGTCGCGAACTTCCATCTCAACGAGGTCGATAATCTCAGGATCATCGACCATATCGGTCTTGTTGATGAAGACGACGATGTAAGGCACGTTCACCTGACGGGCGAGCAGCACGTGCTCACGTGTCTGCGGCATGACGGAGTCGGTAGCGGCAACCACGAGGATAGCGCCGTCCATCTGAGCGGCACCGGTGATCATGTTTTTGATGTAGTCAGCGTGACCGGGGCAGTCGATGTGTGCGTAGTGGCGTTTCTCGGTCTCATACTCGATGTGTGCGAGCTGGATCGTCACGCCACGAGCTTTTTCCTCAGGCGCCTTGTCGATCTGATCGTAAGGCACATACTCAGCCAGTCCCTTCAGGGAC
>JAMOPK010000215.1 GCA_027064565.1 Caldifarciminota bacterium
AATCCTCTTCGGTCTCAGTCGGGAACCCCACCATGATGTCGGTGGTGATAACGGCCTCAGGCAGGAACTTCCGGACGTTCCTGACCACCTCGATGAACTCGTCGCCTGTGTAACCCCGTCTCATGTCACGCAGAACCTTCGTCGAACCGGCCTGAAGCGGCAGGTGTAGCCAATCGGTGAGGCGGGGCAGGTGTTTTTCTATGACTTTAAGCATCTTTATCGACACGTCTCTGGGATTTAAAGTGGTGAATCGTATCCGATATAGGCTGGAGCCTGAAGCCACCATGTCTAACAGCTCAGCGAAATCGTGTCGGTCATCGAAATAGGAGTTCACGTTCTGGCCAAGGAGTGTAACCTCGATCACCCCCTGCTTCTCCAGGTTTTTTATTTCCTCAAGGATGTGCTCTGCCGGGCGGGATATCTCTCTTCCCCGTGTGTATGGCACGATGCAGTAAGAGCAGAAGTTGTCGCATCCCTCCATTATGGTAACGAATTCGGAGAAACCTGTCCTGCGTCTTTTCAGGGGCAGGCTGGTGAATTCTATAAGCTTGCCGTCGGGCCTCACGTCCACCACGTTCATGGATTTGAGGATTACATCGGGCAGTTTGTTGTAAGCTCTGTGTGCCAGAACGGCGTCGGCGGCGCCCGATTTCAATAGTGACTCCCCGTGCTCCCTCGCCACGCATCCGATAACGGCAACGAATTTGCCCCTGTTTTTGAGGTATCTGGCATGGTCGATAGCTTTGACCTCAGCCTTGCGCCGCACCGCACAGGTGTTCAGAATCACCACATCCGCCCTGAGTTCATCGTCCACCGGTTCCAGCCCACGCTCAACGAGGAGCTGATGGATGAGCCTCGAATCATAGACGTTCATCTGGCAGCCGTAAGTTTTGATGTGGAACTTTCTCATAATATCACCTTGCAGGTCACTTTTGGGCCAAAAGTATAAAGCCTTGCACTGACTCAGGCCGAAGAGACGTTTTGAACACCGCTCAAAACAGTCCCGCCATTTGACATTATTGATTCTCAATTGGTTA
Source organism: Caldifarciminota bacterium (assembly GCA_027064565.1). Taxonomy (GTDB): domain Bacteria; phylum Hydrothermota; class Hydrothermia; order B15-G9; family B15-G9; genus WGAI01. The sequence goes on from JAMOPK010000215.1 coordinate 1,038, forward strand.
AATTTATGTGATTTCCCGAAATATCAAGATATTGAGTCTCAGAATCAATTTATTGATATCAAAATTTATTGAAAGTGTGCAAAATGGGGCCAAAAGGTAGCCATTAGTATACCTTGATTGATGCATATTGCGAGCAATAGAAGTGAGATAACAGGAGATAAGATATGATGACCGGTTTTGCGAGATATGTGGTCAGATCTCTGCTCAAAGAGCTTCTTTGTCTGCCGGTTCTTGCCTCATTTTCAGGTGGCAGGGGCAAGTTGCTTGAAAAATGGGAGTTCAAACTGGCCAGGTTTACGTTCCCATTTACGAAGTGTCGGAAAATTTTTGTCGGATATTTCGATACATGGAAAATTTTTGCTTGCGACAGTGAAAGCGATATCCCTGAGGAAGCTGGAAACAATAGTAATGTGGAGAATCAAACCCCGGATACCCTCCATGCCGGGGATTCGGGGGCAATTACTCTCCCGCAAAGGGGGACCGATGGAGGTGGTTCAGAATGATGTGCCCGATAGTTGCCCGGGGAAGTTTAAATCCGAGATTCCCCAAAAACGATATGTTGATAAGGAGTTGTCCGTGCTTGGGACAGCCGCGAACGGGCCGTTTTTCTGATGATATTGCACACTGTGTTACAGATGTTGCGCATCTGCTAACCGGATTGGACAGGAGATTTCCTGTCCTCCAAAACGGGAGGAGAGAGCTATGAAACGAGATAAGTTTAAAATACTGCTGGTCCTGCTTCTGGCAGGCTCTGCGAATGCCACTACACTCCTCAGCGAGGGGTTTGAGGGTTCATTCCCACCCTCAGAGTGGCAGAATGTTGCAACAAATGGCTCTTACACATGGCAGCAGCATCAGGGAACCTATCATCCGGGAGGCTACAACGCTCACGGTGGAACCTATGTCGCTATGTTCAACTCTTACACCGCCAGTGACGGGAACTCTGCCCGACTCATCACCGATACAATTGACCTTACAAGTTATTCGTCCGCCACACTGAAGTTCTGGATGTTCCATGACGATGCCTATTCCGGTTCAAATGACTCCATTGTTGTTGAAATCAAAAAACGCTCAGGTGGCTCGTGGCCATCGGATTGGACAGCTATCGGCACTTTCGTTCGCTATAATTCATCTGGCGATGCGTGGCAGGAACACACAATTGACCTATCATCATACACGGGGGATTCCATCATCATTGCATTCCATGCCGTATCTGACTATGGCAACGATCTGCACATTGACGATGTATGGGTTGAAACACCAGAAGCCA
>JAMOPK010000216.1 GCA_027064565.1 Caldifarciminota bacterium
TCCCCTGTGGTCAGGTAGAATCTCCCATCCTATGTCTTCGAGCGCACTTCTAAGCCCGTTTTCCCCGATCACATAGACCCTGTGTCCACGGCCGAAGTTATGCTCAAGATAGAGTGCCGTTGCGAGCGCCGAGGTCAGGATGTGCTCCGGTGTCACCTTCAGGCCCATCCGCTGGAGCCTGTCCGATACCTCTTCAGGCGTTCTGGTCGAGTTGTTCGTCACCAGAACGAACGGAAATCCCTTCCGATTGAGGTAGTCGATGAAATCGGAAGCACCTTCCACCGGTCGCTCGCCGACTTTGAGCACACCATCTATGTCTATCAGAAAGCCTTTCATTTCGATTCAATCACTAACGGCTGGCTCAAGGAGTCTCAGGGTGCCTTTATCGGCGTCCAGCTTAGCCCTAACCCCTATGGGAACCGTGGCGATGTCAGGGATATGGCCGAATTTCAGCCCGTAGAGCACCGGGATGCCGAGTCCCTCAAAATGCTCTCTGAATACGTCTATCACACCGTTCTCGTCCTCAACGTTAAATTTCCCAATGGCTATCCCCTTAACGCCCCGAAATTTACCGGCGAGTTTGAGGTATGTCAGCATCCTGTCCACACGGTAAGGCGGTTCGCCCACGTCCTCGAAGAACAGGATCGCCCCCTCTGTGTCAAAATCGAAGAGAGTTCCCGGCAACGTGACGAGAAGGGAAAGGCATCCACCGATCAGCCTGCCTGTGGCTTTCCCTCCGGATATGGTGACCCCGTTTTCCGCAGGGATGGTAGTCAGCCTGCCCGAAACCGTGTCGAGGAAAGACGAGACCGAGAACGGCTCATCCTTCGCAAAGTTTGAGGCCACCATAGGCCCGTAGAAGGTAACCACTTCCGCGAGAGTATAGATCGGCAGCAGCAAAGTCGTAATGTCGCTGAACCCGACGATGATTTTCGGGTTCTCGTTCACGAGTCCCATGTCAACTTGAGGCAGATACTTGAGCGTCCCCCATCCTCCCCGCACCGATATGATGGCCTTCACGTCAGGATTAGAGATGAAATCGTGGAAATCCCTCAGTTTTTCTTCGGGCGAACAGGGTTTTCTTGTGCAACGTCCCTCAAGGATGCGGAACCCCAGCTCTTTCAACCTGTCCACGCCCCTGTCGATGGCGCTCAGATCACGTGGAAGCCATGCGAGGGAGGAAATGCCTATGAGATCGTCTTTCTGGAGCTTTGCGGGTTTTTTCATGGCTACGCCAGATGCGGCAAAATTGCCGAGATGAGTTTTCCGAGTTTCTCCGATGTCCTTCCGGCCACCTCGATGACCTCTTCGTGAGTCGTGGGCTGAGGGTTGTAAGGATCAGCGACGTTGGTGATGATCGAGAATCCCAGCACCTTCATGCCCAAATATCTGGCGACGATGACCTCCGGCACGGTTGACATCCCATCGGCGTCTCCGCCCAGAATTCTGGCCATCCGATACTCAGCCGGAGTCTCCAGCGGCGGCCCCTGAATGGCCACGTAAACGCCCCTCTGGAGTGGTATCCCCATGGTGCTCGCTATGTTTTCCGCCAGCTCAATGAGGTCTCTGCTGTAAGGTTCATGCATGGACGGGAAACGTGGGCCGAGGCGCTCGTCGTTCGGGCCTCTCAGCGGGTTCTCCGGCAGCAGGTTGATGTGATCGACTATCAGCATGATGTCGCCCTGCCTGAAGTTCGGATTGACGGCACCGGCGGCGTTGGTCACTATCAGGGTTTCAACCCCCATTGCTTTGAAGACGTATATCGGGAAGGTGATCTCCTTCGTGGAATACCCCTCGTAATAGTGGAAACGCCCGGCCATGATGGCGACATCGACCCCGTTCAACGTGCCGGTTATCAGTTTGCCAGCATGTCCTTTGACCGTGGAAACCGGGAAGTGGGGGATTTCGGAATACGGAATTTCTGTCCTGTTCGAGATTTCCCCCAGTGCGGATATCCCCGAGCCAAAGATGATGGTCACCTTCGGGGAAACCGCTATTCTGGATTTTATGAACTCTGCTGTTTCCTGAATTCTATCAAATAGCTCCATGACAGCCTCCATAAATCAAGCATTTAAGACTCAGTTCAAAGCCTGTTTTTCCCTTTCTCTGAGCCATTCGATGGCCCGTTTGAGCCTGCTGATGACCACGTCTTTGCCGAGTGCCTCCATAAGTTCAAAGAGGCCCGGGCCGAACGTCATTCCGGTGATGGAGAGCCTGATCGGGTGGATCAATTTGGCGGCGGATATCCCCATCTCCTCAGCGATCTGTCTGACGGTCGTCTCAATGGCCTCAGTCTTCCATTCTTC
>JAMOPK010000217.1 GCA_027064565.1 Caldifarciminota bacterium
CGCCGCTCTTGAGATAATCCCATGCCTTGCGGCGCCTTATTTTCTCTTTTATGTCCTCGATAACCTCTTCGTATTTACCGCGTTTCTTTAACTCCTGAACGTAAAGCTCTCTGTCAAGGTTGTTCGACCGGGCGATCTCCTCCAGTTCCTTCTCGATCTCCTCTTCCGTTACCTCAAGATCAAGCTCCTCCATAACGTTGTAAATCACGGTCTCTTTGATGGCGATGTCGGTGGCAACCCGGTCTATCAACTCCTTGAGTTCTCCCTCTTCGCCTTCCCGAATCCCAAACATCCGCTCCCTGATGAACTGCCTGTTCCTGTCCACAAGGAACTGAGGGACATCGAACCCGGCTATTTCGTGAATTTTAAGGGCGATCTCGGTCTCCACATCCGATTCCGAATCCTCATGCGCCCGGCGCTCTAACTCCTCGCGCACCTTCTGCCGCATGTCCTCCACAGACTCATATCCCAGATCCTGAGCCAGCTCGTCGTCAAGTTCCGGTATCTGAAATTCCCTGACCGATTTTATCTCATAAACATATCTCAGACGCAGCTTCTTGCCCTTCTCGTCAGTGGCTTCCTGTTCGGTCTCGACTTTATCGCCGGCCTTCTTGCCCATGAATTGGTTGAAAAGGTCTTCCGGAATCTCATTTTTGTCAAGCTTCAGCATCCTGTTTTCGTAATTTTTGATGGGTTTCAACTTGCCATTCTCCTTGACCTCGAAGATTGTGAGGTCAAAGAAGATGAAATCGCCTTCCGCAGCTTCCCTGTCCACAGGCACATACTCGCCAAGCCTTTTCAGTTGTTCGTTGATGGTCTGCTCTACCTCCAGTTCGGTCACCCGTTTGATCTTTTTGACGACTTTGATCTGGTTGAGCGGCGGGATGTCAAATCGGGGTATCGTATCGAACTCAACGGTAAAGGTATAGCCTGAACCGTCCGGTTTTTTCCTGAAATCGGTAAACTCAACGTTCACTGCATATTTGATCTTTCTGGCCTCAAGTTCCTTACGAAATGCCTCATTTGCCGCATCTTCGATGGCATTTGCCCTTATCGCATTGGCATAATGTGCCTTAACGATGGCCTCCGGTGCCTTACCCGGCCTGAATCCGGGAATCCGCGCCCTTTTCTGATACTTCTTAAGTATCTCTCTCTCAAGCTCTTCGATGTCCCGCTCGGAAAGCTCAACAGTTATAACCCTGTGTTCCCTCCTGTCATCGGGAGTTAAAAGTCTTGCCATTATTTCCCTCCTTGGATAAGTAATTGAAAAACGTGCTTTTGCAAGGTTAGAAGGGTAAAGGAAAAAGCGGTTTTAAACAACGGCTATCCGGCAAACAGCACGGCTCAACATTGAAGTTTCTAAAAACCAGAAGCTTAATTTTCGGGCGGGAGATGTTCGGGAAATTGCCTCGAGATTTCAAATCGATGGCCTTCCGGGTTCAACGGGCGATTTGATGGCCGGGATGGCCGTCCCATCTTCCACTCCCACATTTGCAGGCCCGATGGATCAGGCATCCGGCCTGACAGATGGAGCGGAGGTTTCGCCCGACATCAGGGGATATCTCATCCGACAATGAGTTGACCTTCGAGCAGCCTCATGGGGGATATACAAACAAAAACGGGGAGTGGAAAACCCACTCCCCGAAGGAATTTTCACAATTGCATCGGCTTATCGGACTACAACGATGCGGCGGGTATCCGTCATGCCGCCGGCTCTTAGCTGGACGAAATAGACGCCGTTTCGGAGTTCGGCCGGCAGTTTGAAGCTGTTTGTTCCGGCAGAAGCAACTCCCCTGAACGGGACCGCAACAAGCCTTCCGCTCGCATCGTAGAGTCTCACCTCGGCCATTCCATCACGAGGCAGGGTGAACTGGATCGTGGATGCCGGTGTTATCGGATTGGCAAACGGCATGATGCCGGAGATCGGCCTATCGGAGATCGGGCCCTCCTCGACGTTCAGGAACGGGTTGTAGTAGAGGGCGCGGGCGCTGTCCACATGCGCAAGGTAATTGGAAAGTCCCAGTCCGCCAACAATCGCAAACGGGACACACACAGAATCGCCCGGATTCAGCGTTATCGGGCCGACGGAGACAACGACCGACCAGTCAGAAGCGGCATTGCTCTGGGAGAAATGATAGCTGCCGTTCATGAAGTGCCACTGGTTGGTATCGACCATCCCGGTGTCGGGATAGACGTAGGTCTGGTTGCTGATAACGCTCAGGTTAGCGATCGGCAGGGAAGTATCGGGCATAGCGATTCCGGCGTAGGTCGCTCCGCCCCACATGTAGGCGGTGCGTCTCGTG
>JAMOPK010000218.1 GCA_027064565.1 Caldifarciminota bacterium
ATCAGAGCTACCGGTGAACACGTAGGCCGCTCCCCTGTTGCTCAGGAACCCGTAAGCATCGACTATTAGATCGACAATGCCGTCGCCGTTGACGTCGCCCGCTGATACCGAGTAACCAAACTCATCGAACTCGTTTTCACCTATCAACATCAGATCAGGGAACCGGTCGGGCTGGGCGCTGCCGTAATAGATGTAAACGCCACCGTTACAACAGCTTGCCCCGACGTTGTGGGCATAAGCACCGACCACGGCATCGGAGTAGCCGTCGTTGTTGAAGTCGCCGCCTGAGACCGTAAAGCCGAACCGCTCGTTCTCCTCCTCGCCTTTGAGGATCAGCTCCGGGACGGAATCCATCGTTGAGCCGCCGAAAAGCACATAGGCTGCCCCGGCATCGATGATACTGTCGTTGTCCGCATAGAATGCGCCGAAAATGGCGTCGTTGTAGCCATCTCCGTTGACGTCCCCCGCCGAACCGACGGACGTGCCCAGCCTGTCGCCGGGCTGTTCGCCGGAGATTTTGACTTGCCGTGACGTGTCGAAAGGCGAGCCGCCGAAAAAGATGTAGCCGGCCCCGATGGCGGTGTCCTGACCTGAGGAATACCTGTCGGCACCAACCCCAAGCTCATCGAATCCGTCGCCGTTCATGTCGCTCAGGATGGCCACCGAGCTGCCGAACCAGTTGTTGCGTCCCTCCCCGATCATCAGGAGGGGACTGAGAGTGTCGATCTCGCTGCCGCCCCAGAAGATGAGGATCGCTCCGATATCGCCCATCTGATTGTAATCGTAATACGGGGCACCCACAACGAGATCGTCGAACCCATCGCCGTTCAGGTCGCCGCTGGCGGACACCGATGTGCCGAACCCGGCATAAAGCTGGTGCCCGACTATCTTCAGGTCATAGAGCGAATCTATCTGTGGTCCGCCCCAGAAGACATAGACTGCGCCGTAAAGCTGGTAAGGAGCGCCTTCGTAGTAATAGGGCGCCCCCACAACAACATCCGGGTAGCCGTCGCCGTTCAGGTCGCCGGCCGAAACCGTGACTCCAAAATAGCTTCCGGACTGCTCACCAACCGATTTCATCAGCATCTGCGCACCGGAACGATGTGCAGTGGATGCAAGTAACATCGCCAGTGCCATCAGTTGCAGCGATTTTTTCATTTCTGCCTCCTGCGTGGTTTACGTTTTAAATGTTACGCCATGGTGATGGAAACCGAAAATCGAGGTGGGTCATTCCTCACCGTGGAGGTATTCGTAGATGCGCTTTGCCAGTTTGGGGCCAATGCCCTTAACCCTTTGCAGGTCTTCGATGGATGCCCTGTGGATGGCCTCTATCGAGCCGAAAAATTTTATCAGCTCGATCCGTCGATTTTCGCTCAATCCCGGGATGAGATCGAGGACAGAAAGCATCTGATTTTTGCCCCTGATGCGGCGGTGATAGGTGATGGCGAACCTGTGAGCCTCATTCCGTATGCGCTGGAGCAGCTTAAGCGCTTCCGAGCGATACGGCAGCATCACTACCCTGCCGTCCGGGAAATGGAGCTCCTCGAACCGCTTGGCTATCCCCATGAACTGGACATCCTCGACCCCGAGCTCGTTTGCGGCGTCCATTGCAAACTGGAGCTGGATCTCGCCGCCATCGATGAGCATCAGGTCGGGCAACTCACGGTTCTCCTCGATCAGGCGTCTAAGCCTGCGATAGACCACCTCGCGGATGGCCCGGAAGTCATCGATCCCGTCCACCGTCTTTATCCTGTATCTGCGATATTCCGATTTTCGGGGTCTCCCGTTGATGAACACCACCACCGAGCCAACCATCGCCTCGCCGAAGGTGTGGGATATGTCCACCGCCTCGATGCGCATGGGCGGCCTTTCAAGCCCCAGCTCCTCCTGAAGGGCAACGACGGAGTGATGGATGGCCTCGTCCTCCACATCCATGCGCTCAAGCTCCTCGGACAAAAGGCGTTCAGCGTTGTCCATCGCTATGCGGAATATCCGCTCCTCGTTGGCGGATGGCTCCCTGATGAGGATGTCACGCCCGGTCTTGCCCTTGATCACTTCCCTCAGTGTCCCGGAATCTGCGGGCACCGGCCGGGTCACCAGCTCATCGGCCGTCACGGTTGACGACGTGTAATACTGCTCGATGAATGCGGCAAGGACGTCCTCCTTTGAGGCGTTCGGGATGGGAATTTCGAGCATGTAACCGCGTTTGTCCGTTATTCTGTCATCCCTGTAAAGGACGACCATCCCGTAAGCGTATCGGCCGGCCTGCGCCACAGCCACGAAATCGATTGCCCGTG
>JAMOPK010000219.1 GCA_027064565.1 Caldifarciminota bacterium
GCGTGGTTGTTACCCCGTCTCAGGGGAATTAAAATTTTGTCCTTATCCATGGAGGTGATAGGAAAATGATTATGCTGACAGGAACATGGCGGTTGAAAGTCGGATTTTCCGAGATGTTGAAGGGCGGGGTGATAATGGATGTCACCACGCCTGAGCAGGCTAAAATAGCCGAAGAAGCCGGGGCTGTCGCTGTCATGGCGCTGGAACGGGTCCCGGCAGACATCCGTAAGGAAGGCGGAGTCGCAAGGATGGCTGACCCTGAGATCATCCTTAGGATCATGGATGCCGTCTCGATCCCGGTCATGGCCAAAGTCCGAATCGGGCATTTTGCTGAGGCGCAGATACTTGAGGAGCTTGGAGTGGATTTCATCGACGAGAGCGAGGTGCTGACCCCGGCGGACGAGGAGAACCACATCGACAAGCATCCATTCAAGGTGCCTTTCGTCTGTGGCGCCCGTAACCTCGGCGAGGCGTTGAGAAGGATCGCCGAAGGTGCCGCCCTGATCAGGACAAAGGGCGAGGCCGGGACGGGCAACATCGTCGAAGCCGTCAGGCACATGAGGCGGATCAACAAGGAAATCTCCGAGCTTACCGTCAAACGTCCGGAGGAGCTTTACGCCGAGGCCAAAAAGCTTCAGGCGCCCTACGAACTCGTGAAATGGGTCGCCGAACACGGCAAGCTCCCGGTTCCCAACTTCGCTGCCGGTGGAATCGCCACGCCGGCGGATGCCGCCCTGATGATGCAGCTTGGTGCAGAGTCGGTGTTCGTTGGTTCGGGTATCTTCAAGTCCGAAGACCCTGCACGCAGAGCGAGGGCCATCGTTGAGGCTGTGGCCTATTACGACAATCCCACCGTGCTCGCAAGGGTGTCGAGAGGACTGGGGGAACCCATGAAAGGCATTGATGTGTCTAAACTTCCAGAGGAAGAACTCCTCCAAACCAGAGGATGGTGATCATGGAAAAGAAATTCAAAATCGGGATTCTGGCACTTCAGGGCGATTACGAGAAACATTATCGGATATTCGATCAGCTTGGCACCGAGGTCTTTTATGTCAAACTCCCCGATGAATTCAACGAGATCGATGGGCTTGTCATCCCCGGCGGTGAAAGCCCCACAATGTCAAGGTTGATAAACACTTACAACCTCAGGGAGACCTTTGAAAAGCTTGTCGAGGATAACGTCCCGATATTCGGCACGTGTGCCGGCGCCATAATGCTCGCCGCCGATGTTGTGGACGCCCCTGCGGGCTTTTCGCTCGGAATAATGGACATCAAGATTGCAAGGAACGCCTACGGCCGGCAGAGAGAGAGCTTTGAGAGCGAGGTCGAGGTCACGTGGAAAGGGAAGACCCGTAAAATTCCCGGCGTCTTCATCAGGGCACCTAAAATACTTGAGATGGGCGAAGGTGTCGAGGTGCTGGGCAAACTCGAAAACGGCGAGCCGGTCCTCGTCAGGCAGGGGCCGTTCCTTGCGGCGACTTTCCATCCGGAACTCACCGATGACACTACCGTGCAGGAAATCTTTCTGGAGATAATCGGGGAATACAGGAAGTAGGGAGTGATGGGCGGGCCGAAGGCCCGCCCTTTTTAATCTACCTCAGGGATATGATCTTAGCCGTTCTCCTCTCCGAGAACGCCCTCACAACGACGAAATAGACCCCGGCTCCGGGTGTCTCCACTCTTACCTCATTGGCTCCGGAATTCAGACGCCTTTCCGTGCGATAGACCACACGTCCGGAGGCGTCCAGAAGGCTGATCTCAGCGGTGGCGGCCTTCGGTGCTGTTATCTCCAGCATCGGGATGGGCGACGGTGAGGCCGCAACCCGGACATCAAACTCCGGATGACCGCCGGCCGACTCGTTGATGCCGGGGTTGTAGGGCATGAGATGGAGATGGCCGTAGAAGATCGGATAGTCCATGTATTCCGTTTCGATTGGACGGGGCCAGAACCCGGTTATCTCCCCGTTGTTGACGTAGGCGAACAGGATATTGAAGCTCGAATCGCCTGCCGGTGTGATGTGGGCCGGGTCAGGCTCCGAAAGGTAGAGGGGAACCCTCAGCTCCGCCTGAAAATGGCCGCTGTTCAGCGAGATGAAGAAGTTTCCGATCATGTCGTTTCTCGGATACCCCCAATCGTAGAACCTGTCGAAGGTCATCGGGCGGGTCGCCCACTGCCATGCGACGGACACAGCGTTGCCACCCTCCGATGTGTCGGACTCCGAAACCGGCCACAGCCGGTCTCCGTTGTCGTCCACAAAGAACTCGAACCGGTCGGATGTGTTGACCGTCGTGTCGGT
>JAMOPK010000220.1 GCA_027064565.1 Caldifarciminota bacterium
GATGTTGACTATGCCGCCCATGGCGTTTACAGCGGTTGTTGTGGCGTTTGTGCCCTGAACCACGTCTATCCTCGACACGTTATCTGTTGTGATGGAAAGCAGATCGGCGCTCCCGTAGTAAGGGTTGTTGACCGGACGGCCGTCGACAAGCACAGCGACCCGTTTGGCCGAGAATCCCTGGATAGTGAGCGACGCCTCGTTTTTGAACCCGATGGTGATGTCCACGCCGGGCAGGACACTGACGGCATCCGCTACTGTTCTCGCTGCTTCTTTCTGGATATCCTGAAGCTTCACCTCTGAGGGCGGGATGATCCAGTTTTTGACCTTTTTGGCCACGACAAACATTTCGCCGAGATAATAGGTGGGGATAGAATCAGTGGATGCCGTGTCCGCCACGATTTCGCCCCCAAGATTAAAAGCGATGAGGATTGCAAATGTGAGATGTTCCATGATCCTGATTCATGCCCCGATGACCGAACGAGCCATCGGGGCTACCGGTTTTTTCACCGGGCAGGCCTGAGGATGGCATATAGGAACTTGATCCTGTATGCGCTGCCGATATCCGGGATGAATTTCACTTTTCTGGAGACAGTGTTCCAGTAGCCAGTGGCAAGCTGGGCGCCAGTCACTTCCTTTGAGTATCCATCAATGGCCTGAAGGGTGTAGGTAGCGGCAGAATCGAGGACGAAAGTCGTATCCGAGGCCTCAAGGATGCTCACGAGCGGCACACATAGAGTGTCCTCCACTGTCACAGTATCGCAGTCATCAATGGGCACCTGAACGCTGTCGGTATCGGCAATTACCCAGAACTGACGGACGAGTTTGAGGGTGTCCACATCCCTGACGTTGTAACGGGTGGGGAGGCCGAGTGTGCTGTCCCAGAAGACATCACGGGTTGAGACATCGATGTAGCCGTGTTCAAGCTGAGGCCAGATGTTGTCAGGCGAGCCTTTTTTGTGGGCGTAGAAGCCGTCTGAACCGATGAACCGGTAGCCGTAGAGCTCATAAAGTCTGTTCCCATCGTTATCGGTCTCAACTGGCAACTCATCGGTGGTGAGCACGAACTGGGAAGCTTGTATCGCTTCAACGCCGCCCACGTTGACGTGAGGCAGATCGTTGAAGTTCTTCTGGACTTTTACATTCTCCAGCTCCACGGTGATGTATTTCGACTCCTCGACCGGAGTCTGGGAGCATGTGGAGAGGACTATTGCGGATATGGCTATTACGGGGATGCCCCATTTCCTCATGGCTTAACCTCCTTTCCAAGCACGGGAGGCCGTTGGATTTCTCCAGCGACCCTATCGGCCATGTGCCATGGGGAATCCCTTTAGGCAACATGGCTCGGAGGCCCGGCTTGCGAGCGTTAATTTTATCTTGAATGAGGACAATATGTCAAAGTTTGAGTGTAAAACGACCAATAGTTGGAAGAACCAGAAAATAATGCCCTCAATGTGCCAGGATTATTCAACGAATACATTTCACAATTAGGAGCTTTTACTATCCGGGACAGTCGTATAGCCAGAACAGCTCTCTATCAGAATACGCCTGTTCAGTGGCCCACCGTCAGGAACGGATTTCACCACCCGCAAGCGCATAATCGCAAATGGATTTCAGCGGACAGTTGTCGCAATCGGGTTTCCTCGGATGGCAAATTTCGCGCCCAAGCCTGATCAAATTCAAATGCAGGACATCGGCGATGTTGGGCGGGATTAGCTCATCGATTATCCCGTGCGCTTTCTCACGGGTGGCATTGGGCGGCACTATCCCCAGCCTCTTTAAAACCCTGAAGATATGCGTATCGATGGGGAACCTGTCCTGTTTGCAACCGAACAGCAGGGTCACTCTGGCGGTCTTAACACCAACGCCTTTGATCGAGGTGAGTTTCTTTTCGGCGTCGGGATCGTCGCACAGCTCGGACAGGTCGAGCTTTCCGTAATTGTCCATCACCCACTGGAGCGCCCGTTTGATGGTCGCTGCCTTCTGTCTGGCCAGTCCGCCCACCTTTATGGCTTCCTCTATCTCCGACAGGTCGGCGTTGAGCACGTTCTCGAAGCTTCCGAATCGCTCCATCAAAGCGTTGTATGCCCTGTCCCGATTCAAATCGCTTGTGTTCTGTGACAAGATGGTCTTTATGAGCACAGATAGCGGATCGTGATCCCTTATGTCGGGCCTGCCGAAGTGCTTGAGCAACAGTTGATGTGCTTCTCTCAGCTTATCTGCCGGACTCATGCCGGATACTTTTTCGGTGTCTCTATGCCCTTCAGCGCTCTCAGGGCGCCCAATGCAAGCGCT
>JAMOPK010000221.1 GCA_027064565.1 Caldifarciminota bacterium
CCTGAAACCGCCGTCGGTGCGAGGCGCAATCGGGGAAACGCTGCTGGAAAGGCTGCTCAGCGATGTCCTGCCCTCCCGATTCTACCGGCTCCAATTCAAGCTGCCCTCCGGAGTCAGGGTCGATGCCGCGATTTTCCTGAAGGGCAGGATCATCCCGGTTGATGCCAAATTCCCGCTCAACAATTTCCGCAAGATGGTAACCGTGCAGGGCGCCGAGCGGGAACGGTTCAGAAAAGCGTTTCTGGCCGACGTGCGCAGGAGGATCGACGAGATCGCATCGAAATACGTCCGGCCTGACGCCGGGACGCTGAATTTTGCGATAATGTATATCCCGGCAGAAGGCGTTTACTACGAGGCGTTTATCAATTCGCCGGAAACTTACGAATACGCTCTGAGCAGGAAAGTCATCCCCACGTCGCCGGGCACATTTTACATGTATCTTCAAACCCTGCTTTTCGGCCTCAGGGGCATGGAGCTTGAAAGGCGGATCGGAAAGGTGCTTGCGGAACTCAACGCCCTGATCAACACGATGGAAGAGATTTCCAGGGACATCGATACCCTCGGCGAGCATCTGAGGCGGAGCACAAACAAGCATGAGAGCATCAAAAAATCGTTTGATTATGCATTTTCTCGCCTGAAAAAACTTTCAAAGGGAGGAGAAACCGATGAGAAAGTTCATTGAGGGCCTGCCAAAAAGTTATTTCAACTATCCGATGCCGGTGACGGTCGTCGGCATCCAGAAGGGCGAGACAAGGAACCTGATCCCCCTTGTCTGGCACGTTCAGCTCTCGTTTGACCCACCGCTCTACGGCGTTTCCATATCCCCCAAGAGGTTCTCCCACAACCTATTGCTGGAGGCTGAAGAGTTCAGCGTCAACTTTCTGCCCTTCGAGATGGTGCCGCTTATCGCCAGACTCGGTTCGGTTTCCGGCAGGGACGTGGACAAGATCAAAGAGTTCAACGTTCAGGTCGAGCCGGCCAGAAAAATAGACGGGTTCATCCTCAAGGACGCCTATGTCTCCTTTGAATGCCAGCTCATTGAGCACACGGCGTTTCAGGGCGACCACACCTTTTTCGTGGGGCTGGTGGTGGCCACCCACTACGAGACGGAATTTTTCGACGAGAACACCGTCATCGATGTAAAAGCGGTGAAACCGACGCTTTACATCGGGAAATACCGTTATCTGACCGTCGATCCTGAGAGCCTCAAAGACACGTCGAAATGAGATTCAAGCCGGGACTTTACCGCTATCCAGCCCTCCTGCCGTTCGTTTTCCTGAGCACCGGCATCATCCTGTCCGGGAGCAGGTGGGCTGTTCCGATAGCCGTATCTTCCCTGCTTTTTGCAATCCTGCTGAGGAAAAGCTTTCTCTATGCGGTATTCTTCGTGGCAATCGGCGTGCTGCTCGTGAGGCTTTACCCCCGCTCTGCCCTTGAAGGATTCGTCGCGAAGCGTATCAGGTTGCACCTGAAGGTAATCTCGCCGTCAACAGCCTCAATCGACTCCATGATGACGGGGAAGGGGATGAAGCCCTTTCGGGGCAAAATCGGCATCCAGCCGGGCTTCGACGTCGGAAGTCAAATCGACGCAACCGGTTTTGTGGCACAGACCGACAACCCCTACCTCATCGGCAACGGGATATTCCACACTTTCGACGTGGAGCGCCTCCACAGCATCGTGCCGCCGCACGGTTTCCGTCCGGCTCTGAGGCAGGCCATCGAATCGGAGATAACCTCTAACGTCAGGGATACCCTTGCAGCCGGACTACTGACGGCGTTTTTCATGGGCAACAGGCGTCAGGTGCCGTTTCTCGTCAAAGAAAGCTTCCGAAAAGCGGGAATTTATCACCTCTTTGCCATCTCCGGGCTGCACATCGGCATCCTTTTCACCATATTTTTCATGGCATTGAGGTTCCTGAGGCTGGGGAAAGAGGCCTCGGCCTTCGCAGCCGGGCTGATCCTGACAGTTTACGCCGCAATGGTCGGGTTTTCGCCGTCCATAATTCGGGCGCTCATCATGGCATGGGCGTTCATCCTGTCGTTCCTCGCCGGAAGGCGGACTTTTTCCATCAACACCCTTGCCATCGCCGGGCTGATAACCCTGTTCATCAACCCGTTCTATGTCTTCAATCTGGGATTCCACCTCTCCTACCTTGCGACTTTCGGGATACTGCTTTTCCTGCCGCTGTTTCAACGCCTGAGACCGGTCTGGCTGGTCACTCCACTAATGGCGTCCGTCGCCGCCATGGCTTACACCGCTCCCCTGCTCTCCCACAACTTCGGC
>JAMOPK010000222.1 GCA_027064565.1 Caldifarciminota bacterium
CCCCTGAGGCGACAGGTTATCAACTCTCGCATCTATGTTAACTGCAGCATCTTCCCAGACATCTTCAGCCCTTGCCCATTCGATACCAGCATTGTAGAACTCAGGATGCGGGGATATACCAAAGTAGTTCATAACCCTTACAAGCAGGGAATCCATCATCTCTTCCGGCACAATGTTGGCGAACACGAATGCGTTGAAGAACACCTTACCACCTTTAGAGCCATTATAGCTCACAGCAACTGCGGATCCACCTGTCGCAAATTCCGCCTGAGCGCCCAAGGAAGGAGTTAAAGCATCAATGTAGTTGTAGGCGTAATTTTGACTCACAGAGAAGCTTAATCCTTCTCCGATTGAAGAGCCTGTAACTCCACTAACATCATAATCACCATTTGTATATGCATCATAGACGTAGTCATTTATCGGCAACCAAGACGGGATATTTTCAGATATCCAGTAAAGATAATCCTGAGAGCTGAACCAGAAATGGCCTCCATTATCGATGTAAGCCTGAATCGTATCCACATATTCGTCAACTACAACGTTATTGGACCAGTATTCTCCACCGGTGGTCCATATCACAGCCTTATATCCCTGCATCTCATTGAGAGACGGCCCTCTACCACTATCGGGAACATCAAAATAGTCGAAAGTGTAGCCATTGTTATAGAGATAATATGCAAAGAACTGACCGAATCCATAAGGTTCATCATCCACCACAAGGACATCAGGGGTCGCAGGAGTTCCACTTTCTATTTCCACATCGTCGATATACCACTCATCGTCAAAATCACCCACATAACGAAAGGCTATGTAAA
Source organism: Caldifarciminota bacterium (assembly GCA_027064565.1). Lineage (GTDB taxonomy): Bacteria > Hydrothermota > Hydrothermia > B15-G9 > B15-G9 > WGAI01. The sequence continues at coordinate 816 of JAMOPK010000222.1, forward strand.
TCGTTTGGCCAGCAAATTGAGAGAGGTCGAACGTTACCTGAGACCATGAATACCATGAAGAGTCCGACAGATCAATAAGTTCCGCGTAATCTCCATCAGCGGGATCGGGCGAGCCTGCCGAAACCCAGATTCCTCTGTAATTCGTAGCCCACGGAGCATACTCCGTCATGGTGTAAAAGGAGATATATGCCCCCATAGCTCCACTCGGAATAGTTATGGCCGGGGTGACGAGCCAATCTTCATTGTCGTTAGAAACATTGTCATCGTCGTGATAGACAGAATATGAACCGGAATGCGACTCCGAATCAGTCAGTTGCCATCCCGGACCCTCCATGCATCCGGTTCTGTATTGCACCCAGCCATTAGGCGGAAATTCACCCGACTCAAAGTCTTCGCTGACAACAACCGATTTCGATTCCGGGCCTTTATACGTCCTGACGGTCGGGACATCTATTTTTTTCCGGAGTGTATTGTAGTGTTTGGGCCTTTCGGGGTCCTGCGCCCCCCAGACAGAGGCCACGCTCACCATCAACAAACCGATTAAGACCTTCTTAACCATAACAAGCCCTCCTTTTTGTGCCATGTTTAACAAAAAGGGGGAGCGCGAAGTGCGCTCCCCTCACAAATGTCATGTTACTTCATAAGGACTATGCGTTTAGTAGCAGAGAATCCATCAGCCTGCATTCTGACAAAGTAGATTCCAGAGCCGAGACGCCTGCCGCTTCCGTCGGTGCCATTCCAGGTCACAGTGTGGTAGCCGGGCTGGAACTCGCCATCGGCGATCGTCCTAACAAAGCGTCCCTGAGCGTCATAGACAACGACTTTGACATGGGCGGAACGAGGCACACCAAAGGTGATGGCTGTGCTGGATGAGAACGGGTTCGGATACAGACCAGCAAGCACGAAAATGTTGGGGACAGGCAGATGCTCGGCGCCCTGAGTGCCTTTGTCGGACTGCACGACGATGTTGGTTGCCATGGTATTGTTCAGCATGTTCGGGTCACCGAGGTTATAGACGGTCACAATGAACCTGTAAGTTCCGACCTCGAACGGTATCCAGCCGGGAGAGAAGTAAACGGTATCAACTTCACCAGGGTTGAAGTTCCGGACGAGTGCGCTTGCGCTATAAACCAGCACGCCCTCGTTGTCATAGACCTTGGCAAGGACACGGAATGTCCTTGACCTCGGGGTATTCGATGTGAGTCTAACCACAGTCCAGAGGTTGACGAGCTGGCCACGATAGAGAGGCTGAGCAGCTGTCGGCGCCCAGAGGTATGTCACAGAAACATCGTTCGGCATCCTCTGGTAGTTGTCGAGGAGCTCGATGTTGTCAACATACCAGCCGAGCGCTTCCTCGGATGCATCGGAATGGAAGTGCAGAATCAACCTGAAACTGTCACCCTGAGTAAGGATATCGGAGAGATCGACAATTACCTGCTCCCAATCGGACTCACCAACAAATGCCGGC
>JAMOPK010000223.1 GCA_027064565.1 Caldifarciminota bacterium
CGATTGAAAAATGTCTCCGCATCCATGACCTCATCCCTGCGTGAGAGCATGAGGACGGGCAGATAAAACCTGTTGTAAAGGTAAAGCATGGCGTGCCCGTTTCGGGACAGGTAGTCCGCCGACAGGTAGTTCGCCTCAAATCCAGCCGATGCGATCCACAGTAGCTCATCCTGACTCTGCTGCCTTTCAGGGACGTAGGAAAGCGTCGGCTCCCGCCACTGCCAGCCCATCAGAGGCGAGTTCAGATAGACCCGATAACGGAGGTCGGTCGCCCCGAACTCTTTTGCCCGTGAGCCTTTGCCAGTGATGTGGATGGCGTCTCCGAGATAGGCGGCCGCCGCAAAATCGAAAATCAGGAGCTGAAAAAACCTCTCGGTGGGCGTCCTGGTCGAATAGACTCCGGAGTGCGCTATTCCCCAATCCCCCAGCCTCAAAAGGCTGCTTGAGATGGCAGAGCCTTCAAACGTCCCGATCTCAGGGAAACGTGAGGACGTGGAGACCGCAAAATCGGGCAAAACCGTCAAAAATGCAGTCAGAATGAGGATCATAGGACAAACTTCACGTATCCGCCGTCCACCTGAATGGTCGTCCCGGTGACATAACTCGCCTCTTCGGACACCAGAAATGCCACAACCTCGGCCAGCTCATTCGGAGACGCAAACCTTTTCATAGGCACATCCCTGACCATGTCCTCAAGCACTTTCTCGACGGGCAACCCGGTCTCCTTCGACTTTTTCGCTGCAAGCTGTTCGATCCGCTCGGTCTTCGTCAGGCCTGTGGCTATGTTGTTGATGGTTATGCCGTAAGGCGCAACCTGATTGGCAAGGGTCTTCGCCATTCCAACGAGCGCCAGCCGGATGGAGTTTGATAGGATCAGGTTGTCGATGGGCTGTTTCACGGAGACCGAGGTCATGTTGACGATCCTGCCCCATTTCATCTCCTTCATGTCGGGCAGAACCTCCCGTATCATCCTGACCGCACTAAGGAAATTCAGCTCAAACGCCCTATACCAGTCATCATCGTCGAAATCCTCGAAATAACCGGCAGGCGGGCCACCGGCGTTGTTCACGAGGATCGAGATTCTGCCCATCTTCTGCCTGACCTCACGGACAAATTCCTTTATCCCGGAGTAATCCATCAGGTCGCACCTGAGGGCAAGAACCGTGTCATCGTCGGCGATGGCCTTTGCCGCCGCCTTTATCCGCTCCTCGCTCCTGCTGCAGATGGCCACCTTCGCCCCTTTACTGTGCAGGGCCTTTGCGATGGCAAATCCAATGCCCTTTGAAGCGGCAGTGACTATCGCAACTCTGCCTTTGAGTCCGTCTCCCATGTTGCACCTCCTGCTTCACCGCATGAGGGTAACGCAGATTTTATGAGAGGTAAAGTCGGCGTTAAACTTCTGGGCCAAAGGAGGAGGTTCGATGTTCCGAAAGGCCGTGAGCAAAATCGTGGAGCGCACAGAGGCCAGAAAACTTGGGGCCGGGTTGCGGGAGCAGGGCAAAATCATCGTGTTCACCAACGGCTGCTTCGACATCCTGCATCGTGGACACGTGGAATATCTTGAATTTGCGAGGTCTCAGGGCGACGTCTTGATCGTGGGGTTGAACACCGACGACTCGGTCAGGCGGCTCAAAGGGCCGAACAGGCCCATCAACAGGTTCGAGGACAGGGCTTACGTGTTGGCGGCGCTCGAAGCTGTGGACTACGTCATTGGATTTTCAGAAGATACGCCCTACGAACTGATAGCGGAGATTGTCCCGGACGTCCTCGTAAAAGGTGCGGATTACAGGCCTGAGGAAGTGGTCGGCCGTGATATCGTCGAATCGCACGGCGGGAGGCTCGTGCTGGCACCGTTCAGGAACGGCTATTCCACCACCAGCCTGATAGAGCGGATCAGGGAATCGGGTTAATCCTCTCTGCCTGAAATCAGCTCGTCTATGGTCGGTTCCCTGCCGCAGGTGCAGGGGATGTTTCCGCATTTGGGGCAACCGTGAGCGTAGCGCTGCGCAACCTCTTCCATATCGATGTCCAGCATGTTCGCTAAGGAAAACAGCCACGCAAGGACGTCGCTGAATTCCACGATCAGGTTCTCCCGGTCGTTCTTGCGTATGGCCTTGGCCAGCTCGCCGACCTCCTCGACAAGCCACCTGAAGGCCTCAAGGACTCCCCTTTGGGAATCCTTCTCGTAATACGTTCGGTAAATGATGTCCTGAAATTCCTTTATCTCCAATTCCGACCTCCTGTGGGTTTGTCTGATTTTGGGTGAAATTGGCGCA
>JAMOPK010000224.1 GCA_027064565.1 Caldifarciminota bacterium
GGATTTCTACCACGGTACTGCTGCGGCCGCCGCCGGCGGCATCACCACTGTGATCGATATGCCCTGCACATCCGTGCCTGAGGTCACATCCCTTGAGAATCTCCACAGGAAGCTTGACGTTATCCGCCCGAAAGCCGTTGTCGATTTTGGGCTTCATGGAGGCGTTTCTGGTCAGGTCTTCGAGAGCGGTTTTGAGAAGCCGATGGAGGAGCTTGCCGATTACGTGATGGGATTCAAAACCTACTTCATCTCCGGCATGGACACTTTTCACAGGCTCAACCACTTCCGGTTTCAAAAAGTCCTTGAGTTCTCGAGAGATCTGGGCAAGGTGATCCTGCTCCACGCAGAGGATTACGATTATGTGATTCACGCCACTGAATACGCCCGTAAACTAAAGGATTCGCCCCGCAGCTTTTACCTTTCGAGGCCGGAGATGGCCGAGATGCTTGCAGTCGCAAGCGCCGCGATAATGGCGGTTGAAGCAGATGCCCAGCTCCACATCGTCCACATCGCCACCGCCGACGCAGCCGCCCTGATCGCAGAATACGACAACGTTACCTGTGAGACCGAGCCCCATTATCTGGCATTCACACTTGAAGACTTTGAACGGATGGGCTCGATACTCAAGACAGTCCCGATAGTCAAATCCCCGGAGAACAAACCGCTCCTCTGGGAATACCTTGCGGATGGCGTCATTGATTTCGTTGCCTCCGACCATGCGCCCGCACCGAACGACCAGAAATTTACCGGCTCAATCTGGACGGATTACGCCGGAATACCGGGCACGCAGACGCTCCTTCCGCTGTTGTTCTCGGAGGGTTACATGAAAAAGCGATTGACACTCAGCAGGTTCCTGCAGGTCATGTCGGAGAACGCAGCCCGCAGATTCGGATTTTTCCATCGCAAGGGCTCCATTGAAGTGGGCAAAGACGCTGATCTCGTATTCATCGACCCGGATAAGAAATGGGTTCTGGACACTTCCCGGGAATTCTACTCGAAGGGGAAAATAACCCCGTTCGAGGGGATGGAGTTCACCGGTTCGATCGAGATGACAATGGTGCGCGGCAGAGTGGTTTACAGGCGTGGCGAAGGGATCCTGGTGGAACCCGGTTACGGCGAGTGGATCACTCCTGAAAAATAAAAAGGGAGCGGAAAAACCCGCCCCCTGTGACGTTCATCGGCTGCGTTTTTTCGCTTAACTGGATTTTGCTAATTCGTCCTTGAGAAGTCTTCCGAGCCGTTTGATGCCTTCCTCGATCCTTTCGGGCGGCATGCAGGAGAAGTTCAACCTCATGGTATGCTCTCCGCCACCGTTGGGGTAAAACGCTGAACCCGGGACAAAGGCAACTTTCTCTTCCTCGACCGCCCTGTGGAACAGCTTTTCAGCATTTATGGATTCAGGCATCCAGACGAAGAGGAACAGGCCGCCTTCTGGATGCGTCCACGAAAAGCCCTCCTTCGGGAAGTATTTCTCCATAGCTTTCAGCATGACGTCCCTTCTGTGGCTGTAAACCTTGCGGATCTTTTTGACATGCGCTTTGAGCAGTCCTCTGTGGCAAATGTCATAGGTGATGTGCTGGATGAATGTGCTGGTATGCAGGTCCTTACCCTGTTTCGCAAGGACAAATTTCCTAATTACCTTCTCAGGTGCTATGATCCAGCCAAGACGGATGCCCGGAGCAAGGGTCTTTGAAAATGTGCTCAGATAAATGACATTCTCTTTGTGCATTGAGATAATGGGGGGAAGGTCTTTACCCTCAAATCTCAGCTCGCCATAAGGGTCATCTTCGATGATAAAAACGCCGTATTTTGCCGCTATCTCAGCGATTTTCTGGCGCCTCTCCAGCGGCAAGGTGGTTCCACCGGGATTGTGGAAATTGGGCAGGACATAGATAAACTTCACATCCTTGTGCTCCTGCAATAGCTCCTCGACTTTATCCACCTGCATCCCCTGTTTATCAAGTGGAACAGTAAGGTATTTTGGTCCGTAGGGGTTCCAGGCCTGAATTGCGCCCAGATATGTGGGTTCATCGGTAATGATTTTGTCGCCTTCGTCGATGAAAACCTCGCCCACAAGGTCAAGCGCCTGCTGGGAACCATTCGTAAGAAGAACGTTTTCAGGTTCAGCGGGCACACCGTATTTTCGGACAGTCTCCGCAATCCATTCCTTGAGCGGCCTGAAGCCTTCAGTTGGGCCATACTGGAGGGCCTGCTGTCCTTCATTGACAAGCACGTATTCGCAGGCTTCCCGAAACTCCCTGATAGGAAAAAGCTCA
>JAMOPK010000225.1 GCA_027064565.1 Caldifarciminota bacterium
TGGGATTACCGTGTGCCAAAGGCGCTGGAGCGGAACATAGGCTGGCGTGTTGACCACATCCTTGCGACCAGACCGTTGGCCGACAAATCCATCGATGCCTATGTCGATCGTGAGCCGAGGGCGTGGGAGAAACCATCTGACCACACTTTCCTTGTGGCGATCTTCGACGTGGACTGTTGAGCGGATTGAAGGAAAGACTGATTGCATTGGGTCGGCCATTTACTAAAATTTTTTAAAATTGATAAAAAAATAGAGCCAATCGGTTCCGGCTCTGCACATTCCCGTTATTCGCTCAGCAGGGTCTTGTAATAGGCTTCGATGAGCTTTTTGTAGCCACGTGGGTAGCTTTTCGATTTCAGCATGGAGTTTTTGACACGCTCGATCTCCTGCAGGTCATGTATTGCGGCGGTTTTCCTGCCGGGCAGAACGAATTTGCCGGGCTTCGACTCCCTTTGAAACGTGAATTCCCGTTCCTTCATGGCCCTCTGGGCGTCAAGGAGCTTTTGAGCGACCTCTTTCTGGCGCCTGACTATGTCCTCATTGACCCTGCCCCTTTGCATGTCCTTTGCTATTTTCTCGGCGTCCTGAGCCGCTTTGCCTACCTGATTGCTGACCATCTGATTGCCTATCTTCTGAGAGAGTTCCTGAAGCTGCTGCGCAAGCTGCATCTGCTGGCGTGCAAGCTCCTGAAGCATCTGCTGAAGCGAGGACGGCATGGGAGTCGGCAGCGGGAGAAGCGCTTGCGTCCCTGCCGCTATCTGCTGTTGCTGTTTCATGGCTTCTGATAGCTGTTGCATGAGCTGATCCATGTTGGATGAGGATTGGGCCTGCTGTGCCATCTGCTGGGCCTCAAGCAGGCTTCGGATTCCGGCGTAGAGGAACTTAAGGGCCTTTCGGGAGTAAATCCTGCCGCCGGCGTTGTTGCCAAGCCCGTAAAGCTGTGCGGCAGTCGCCGCATAGTTAGCAGCAGACCCGAACAGAGCGATGTCATCAGGCTTCAAAAACATCCCTTCGCTCGCCACTTGATAGACTTCGCCTGAGAAAGAGGCGATGCCTCTCTGGACGGCGGCCTGACGGTCGGCCAGCTCGAAAGTGTTGCTGTTGCTCTGGACTATTTCGGCCTGTTCCTGAGAGAGGGTAAGGCCTTCGGAGACAAGGATTCCCAATTTGCGGATGACTTCCTGCTTCCTCCTGTTGACAAGCTCATCCCGGAACTTCTGGAGTTCGTCTGCAAGCTGCTGGAGCGATTGAGCTGCCTTTGATTGCGATTGTGAGGCCTTCCCCAACTTTCCCTGCTGAAGGGCGCCTTCCGCCTTCTGCATCTCCGATAAGGCCTTTGACAGGTGCATGTCGCTCAACCTGTTGAGTTCTTCGGTTATGGACGAGTCCGTGGCATCGGCCGCAAGCTGCTGCATCTCACGGCGCAGCTCCTTTGCCGCATCCTCCAGCCGTTTCTGTTCGTTCAGCAACGTGTCAGCGTCCTCCGGCGTGGCGATTGAGGTCTGGTTCTTGAGCTGTTGCTGCTCCTCTGCAAGTTTATGGGCCTTTTCGATGAACTCCTTAAGCTTGCTTTCCTCAAGCGCGCGCTTCAGCAGATTTTCAACGGCTTCCAATTTCTTCAGATATTCCTTCTGGTTTTTTTGCAGGTCTTCCAGCATCCGGGTGAGCTGATGCACGTCCTCATCCTGAGTGGCTTCCTGAAGTTTTTGCAATTGCTTCAACAGTTCCTCAGGCATCAGTTGCTGGAGCATCTGGGATATCTCATCGGTTTTTCTGGCCAGTTCGGGGTCAAGGGTCAGCGAATTTATTTTGTCGATCGCTTCCCTGAGCTTTTTCATCCTTTCCTGAAGCTGCTTAAGCTTCTGCTGGCTCTCTTTGATCATCTGCTGGAGCTTCTCTCGTTCATTCCAGCTCAAAGATCGGTTGGACTTTATCTGCTCCTCCAACTTCCTGAATTCTCTGAGCATGGAATCGACGCTCGTGCTGAGCTGATTCATGGAATTTCGGGCATCCGAAAACTGGGTGGATGTCCGTTTGTAAATTTCCTCCATCGTCGGAAACCTGACGGTTACCGGTGTGGAGCAGACCCGATGGTCGGCGATATCCGTTGCGCAGATGAAAAGCTGGACTGCATCGCCGGGCAACAGTCCCAGATGCGAAAGGTCTATGGTCGAGATGAGTGTGTCCGCATTCCTGCCGTGGGACAGCTGCCTGACCGCTGTAACTGTATCGCCTCCAAAGACATAATGCCCGCTGATTGAACGGAGGCCGAAATCGTCCTCAGCATATCCGGCGAGGGTGATCTTCTGGCTATCCGGCAGGTCTGTCCCGGACGGAGGGAAAAGCAGCTGGACGAACGGCGGCTCATCCTTGACGATGTCGATGGCGATGTTCCGCGAACTTTTAGCCGTCAGGTTTGCCTTAAACAGCGTGAAGCTCAGCATCCCCGCCGAGTCGGGTCTGAGGGCGAATTCCATGACCGTGTCCCCTGAAAATGCCACGTCCCTGCCGTCGAATTTCGCCTTGAAGCTGTCGGCGTTGGCCGCTGTGACCAGAAAATCGACTTTAACGCCCTGACGGATCGGAACGTATGTCGGATTTTCCAAAGTGACCCTGTGGCCGTAACGGTAAATCGTGGCCCTGACTTCCCTGATCACCGGCCTTTTGTAAACGATGACCTTTAAAGAATCGATCGGGTGGCCCCTGTAAATGAGTCGCCCGATGTAAGTCCCGCTGTGTTTTAACTTTACGACGAATCTCGATTCGGTTTCCGAGGAAAAAGATGGCTTGAGCAGGGTGGAATCCACCATGAGCTGGCACCGCTGGCAACCGAACGTGTGGACGACGACAAGGGAGTCCTCGAACGTCATGATTTCACGGGGAAAAATCGCCGTCACCGGGGCTGGCCTGAACATCAGCAACCTCAGTAGCGCCCATATCACCGCCATGTAGCTCAACCTGATGCCCCATGGCTCCGGCCGGACGGCTTTGAGCACCGTTGACCAGCTTAATTCCCTTGATGCCCTTTTGCGCAGGAGTTCGACGAACTCTTTGCCGTAATCAAGCCCGCTTTTCTTCAGTTCGATGTAGGAGAGCAGGTCCTCTCCAAGTTCGGGGTTCCTTGATTCGATGATTGCGGCCAATTTTATGTCCGAAAATGCCGGCCTCACGGCCAGAACGAAATAGAGAAGCGGAACCATCAGTTTCAGGAGTTGGGGCAGGGGAGTCCACTGGAAGGTCACGTAAATCAGCGCCGTTTCCAGCAGAACGATGGAAATGAAAACAAGCCTGTAAATCCAGATCGTTGTCTCAGGGGTAAGTCTTTTCATGAGATTGTAGATTATAAACCTCTTCGGGGATTTAGGGCGTGTTTTGGGTGAACTTTCTAAGAAGTTTTGTTGAGATTCCGGGCTGATGGCTTTTCAGTTTTTGAGGGGCATAGACGGCCGGGACGGCCGTCCCACCTGAGGTTTGAGCTTCCCACCGGGTTTTTGGCTTTTCCACCTTCATTTTTGACCACTCTATCAGGGATTAAGTCAGAGCTCGGTGAGTTGGGCTTCATTGTGTGTGAGTTTAGGAGTATGGTGGGTCGGGCGTCATTGTGGGTCGGGCGTCTCGCCCGACACCATAGGCGCATAAAATAAAGGCGGGGCGTAAGCCCCGCCAAATTTGTTTTATAGACCGTTGGAATTATCTTATGCTTAGTATTTTCTTTGTAAAAAGCCTATATCCCATTTTTACCCGGACAAAATATACCCCCTGTGGGAATCGTTTAAATGAGATCCTGACTCTTTTCACCGAGTTCCTTGAGAGTGAGATCTTTCTGTCCCATATCTTGCGTCCAGTTATATCGTATATTTCGATGGATCCGCTCTGGGCACCCGGCGAATATATAGAGAGTTCAAGGTCTTCTTTTTTGCTGTTAAGAATTGTCCTGTTGAAATCCACATAGGGAAAGACAAGAGAACCTTGAGCAGATTGTATACCGCCTTTAGCCGAGTTAGCATTAAGTGTAACATTAAAACTATTGACATGGTATAACGAATCTTCTCCTCTATATGAAACATACCCTCGCCAAATGGTATCTATTAATATTGATTGAGATCCTGGAATAGAGGAACGCAAGGTATCAGGTATTGTATCAATCTTAATAAAAGATAAAAATCCCATAAAGTTATCAATCCTTTCTGTAGTGTTAATTGATATAGTTCTAAGCTGATGGATACTGTCGTTTGTTTCATAGTTTAACAATGATAATTCAACTGCATTTGCTAAAGAGTTCCCTATAGGAGAGAAAAGCAGGGGGAAAGGAGCTGCCACCCCCAAATAACTGCTGGAGATAGTAGGCGCTATGTGAACGTTCCCCTCTACGGGTAAATAATGTTTCCAGTTAGAAACCAGAGCCTCGGAAGAATCAATCGGTATGGATATAAGGCCCAATGTATCATTAACATCCAGGTAGGCGAACCAGAAATTTCCGGTAGAGGGCCAATATATTGGGTTATAAATGTTTTTCAAATTTTTTCCCCAAATATGATATTTGGGCCAAATAAAAATAAAAACACTCCCACTATCCAGTTTGCATGTATATAATATACCGTCTATTGAATAATTTATAAGTATGTGATTGCCGTTTGGTGTAGATGCTATCCCATACATATCCATCTCCTTTATAAATGGCGCTGAGAACACAGTATCCCATGTTATTCCATTATAAGGACCTTTTCCATAAAGTAGAAGAGTTTTTCGGAGATTATCTTCCAAAAGCAAAACTGCCACATGGATATTGTTGGATTCATCTATGTTTACTGCTACTCCATGGATTTTACTACTGTCCTCTACTTTGTAGATTGAATAAGACTGGGTGTCTGATGATATCTGGACGAGGAGACTATCACCTGTGTTCCACAATGTTACAAAGTCGCAATTCTCATTCACATCTATTGAAGATTCTATGCCTTTACCGTTTTCTACAACACCATTTGATCCAAGCGTGTAAACCTTCATATCCTCAGTTATCAAAGTAGCTTTTTTATTGTAGAGTGAACAGCCAGCAAGGTTGTTGGTAATATAGGAACTGTCAGCAAGGACTCGGAAGTATATAAATGCACTTGTAGGATCTCCTTTGCCGATATAAATATCCCCCGCCTTATCTATAGGATTAGCATAGAGAACAGGATAGACTTTCACATACATAGTCCGGTAGTTAGACAGATGAGACACCTCTATATCATAAAAAGTAGAATTGACTGGTAGCCACTTTTGTATCCAGGTGCTCTGTGAATCAAATTTATATTCGAGTAAATATCCATCTTCCATATTCGAATTGTCGGTCCATGTGACATGGACTACTCCATTCTGCCACGAGAAATCTGCTTGGATAAGTTTAGCTTTGACATTTGTTGGAGGATTCAAATGCCCGATAATGCCCCATGCCATTGGGAATTGACCTTTTAAAGCTCTCACTTTAACGATAGTTTCTTCTTTATTGTATCCGGGTATCTCGTAATAGGTATCTTTGGTGGTATCAATGCTCCAATCTTCGGAAGAAGCTTTTTTAGTCCATACTTCGTAGAAATCTGCACATGGACATTTCGGCCATGTAACTACATAGTCGGAATTGACTTTTAAACTGGGATACCATGTGAGAGCTGGCTCGGATGTGTAAGACAAACTATGAGGAGGAACAATATAATTGTGAGGAAGAGCATTATATTGGACTTGAAACATAAAACGTGTAGTATCGCTTACCCCGGGTATCACTAAAAATGTATCCTCTGTGGTATCTGGAATTGAAATTGTCTGTCCATTAGCATTTTTCCACACAATATATTTTATCTTTAAATAATTGGTGTCTGTAGTAGTTAATCTGAAAGAATTCCAAAACAAAGTGTCACCTCTTCTAAAGAGCTGTATGTAAGGTTTCCAGTCAAAAGAAAAAAGCACTGTATCTGCGAATAAAGAATCGTATTGGCCGCTTAGTAGAACGTGAGGGTCTTGCCACCACCGATCCCAAGCGCGACATGATGCTAAATTGCTAAATTCTCTTTCAATGTCTTTTTTACTTACCCATGATAGTTTTAAGGAATCATTTAATATCTTCAAAGAATCCGCTGCTCTTTTTTTCACAACGTTTATTTTGAGAACCAAATAATAATGTGAGGAATGTATGACTTCTGTATGAGGAAGAGTATCATTATTAAAAATTGTGGTGCTGAAAATGTTATTATGTCGAACATAGTGGAACAAAACAGGTTTATCGTTAAATGGGCCTATCCCATTATATGCATAAGTTTTTATCTCTCCGGGTAACCATAAAAAGAAATGTGTCGATTTCTCGTCAAGGTTATGTTCTAATGTATTGAACGTTGTTTCAAGCCCACGATGGTGAACTTTAATCCGGTATGTGATGGTATTAGTGTCGGAGCTATTGGAGGATGGAAGTATTAGAAATCTTTCTGGAACTTTAAGAAGATCTCCTCCTATCTTGATCGATCCTGGGGAATTTATATAATGGCCATAATAATACTTTTCCCGGGAAATGTCGACATTGTCTGTCGCATGAATTATTGTCCCATTAATAGTTATTGGTATTGTATCCTCTTCCCATGTTAAAAGAGTATCATTAATTAAAACCGAACCACTACTAAAGCTGTCGGGAACATTGGGTTCAATAGTTGTAGCATAATATAGATAAGGTCTTTCGTACCAAATTAAACGAGAAGAATCAGGTTTAGAGGATGATAGTTGATAAATCCTGATTTTGCGAGGGAAAAATTCTAAGTCGTATTCATACCATAATGAAGAATCTATTTTTGTATAGAAGAATGGGGCGTAAACGCTAAAACCGGGTTTTAGTGAATCTAAACCGCCTCTGTGAATAATTGTAAATTTATATTCTCCATATGTATTATTTAAGTTCGTATCGCTGTAAGTATCCAGCAAATTTATGGGATAACTCAAATATAATTCCGTTCCCGCCCACATGGAATCACATAGTGAATCAACATCGAGATTATACGTATTACTAAGAGAGTTTAATAGAGTAAAAGTTACCACTGTATCTGGTAGATCATCTGCTCCAATTGGTATCCATTGCTTACAGCTATCATCAGGGATTCTGGTAGTATCAGTACATATTTTTCCAATGTAAGACAGATTATGTATTAACGGGATCTCAAAATCATCTTTTATTTCTATTTTATGAATGGATGTTTTAATGAATTTAGATACAGTTTCTACTTCGGTGTTAGTGGTATCCAATAATCTAAATCTATACAATACGAAATAAGTCAATGTAGTATCACCGGCGCTATTCACATCGAATTTTCCATAAAGCCAGCGAAGAGTATCACGAGCAGTGCCATTTACAATTACAGTTTCTTTATCCATTATGTGATAACGACATCCATATCCGACATTGGCAGTATCCCATGTATTGCTTGAAGGGAATATTAACCACTCGATATCCCCAGACACAATACTTTGGTCAGCACCCAGGTATTGTGTCGAAACGCCAAGTAACAATACTACAACCATATATAGTAATTTTTTGTACATGGCATACCTCCTGTTATTGCAAAATATTGTTTGAATCTTGGTTATTTACGCTTGTACTAAATTTGTGAACACAAGGGAAAAATCGAGAGATAAAACCTACGGACTCTGAAGATATTTGCTTAAAAGCTCTTATTGTTGCTTTATTAAATCCCATCCTTGCCCCCCCTTAAAAAGCTAATAATACGATCATGGTGTAGCTTCACTGATGCATTGTTCGCCTTATGCTCAAATTCCAGAGGCTCATGACCTGAATCCCTGACTTCTATCCACTTTCCCCAGATGTAATTTCTCTCAATACTTCCGTCAGCTTTCTTTATAACAACTTCAATGTCCTTCAATTTACCTTTTGAAATCCGCGGAATTATATCAACTGTCGAGCTTATCGACTCAGGATATCTGTGGTGGGCAACATTGTGGGGTTCCTCCTTGTGGCGTGAGCAGTGTAAAGAATTAATACACATGATACCTTTCTCTTTTTGGGGAGCGGATGAATACTCTACGGATATCACATGAGCGCTCTTGTCCAGCGCGGCCTTGGCGGAAAGGGAAGCGAAAATAAAAAATGCAAACACGCTCATGGGGCACACCTCCTGTTTTTATCAGGAGGCGAGAATAGGGCGAATTGCTCTGAAATTTCAAGTGAATGGGGATAAATTCCTTCAGCGTTTGGTGAAGGGTTATGCTCAATCAAGACAACCTCCCCAAAGCTCCTTCTTTCTCCCTTAACCTCCCCAACGCTACAGAATTCAGAGCTGTCAAAGTCCATCTCAAAACCTCCATGAAATACACTTATCAAATTACGGGACTAATTATAAGCATTCCCCCTGTGTCAATGTCAAGAGTCGGATTCTTTGACCATCGTTTCATGCCTGAATTCCCCCTGAGCCGCAACGCACCGAGGTTATGTAAAGAAAACTTGTTTATAGTCAATAAGTTGAAAAGTTGAGCTTTTTAAATTCGTTGCGAGAGAAGGGATAAGACACCGCTGTGTATTGAAAGAATATGCAGGGTTTATGCCGATAAAACTTTAACATCACCGTTTCTGGCCGGCCATGTAGGAGAACACTCCCGGTGTCGAAGGTTCATCTGGCACGGTGGGAGGAGGGCTCTAAACTGGTGAAAGCATCCGAAATGGTTTCAATTTTGCCGTCAAGTTATTGGTTTTTCTCAATTTTAACAACACCGACGGCCGGGGGCAGCCGTCCCACCTGATGTTTTTGGCTTGCCCACCTTTCATTTTGACTGATCCATCAGGGGAGCAACCCAGAGACCGATGGGCGGTGTCATGGTAGGTTGGATGTCCTTGTTGGTTGAGCATGGTTGTGAGTTTAGCATCATGGTGGGTCGGGCGTCCTTGCGGGTCGGGCGTCTCGCCCGACAATAAGCAAGGTTTCCATGGCCTATCCGGTTCCCCCATCGGAAAATTGACTGACTCGACATATTTGTCGCCCTGATGTCCCATTTGGTGACCTGTTTTGACACTTTTGCCAACTTTTGCGTGGATTTTCGGGGCTATTCGTTATTGGCACACCTATTGCTGATATAACTGTGAACAAAAAATAGGAGGTTGAATGATGGAAAGAAGAATGGAAAAAGCAAGAGTCAGAAGGACGATCATGGGACTCGTCTTGGTCGCAACCATTGCAGGAGGAGTGCTTGTCAACGGCTGCAGCAGAAGTGATGTTGCGGCAGAGAACACCATGTTATCGATGTCCTCGATCTCAGCAAAGAACCTGAGCGAAGAAGAGATACAGGGTTTGATTCAGATGAGAGAGGAAGAAAAACTCGCCCGCGACGTGTATCTGACCCTTTACGAAAGATGGGGATTGCCCATTTTCAATAACATAGCCAGGAGCGAGCAGCGCCACACCGATGCGGTCAGGAATCTCCTTGAGATGTTCGGCATTCCTGATCCTGTCACGAACGATTCTGTGGGCCACTTTTCCAACGAAACCTTCACGAGACTTTACAGGGAACTTGTCGAACGCGGGAATGCCTCGTTACTTGCGGCACTCAGGGTTGGTATCGACATTGAGGAGCTTGATATTGATGACCTTGAAGAGTTGCTAAGTCAGACTGAAAATCCCTATATCATCAGGGTTTATAACAGCCTTCTCAGGGGATCACATAACCATCTTACAGCGTTCCGCAGGACATATAGACAATATCTCCCCGGCAACAATGAATCAGCGATAGAGAAATAACGACATTTTGCATTGCCCCTTCCTCGAGGCGGAGGCGGAAACGCCTCCGCTTTTTCATTCTTCATGTTTTTCGGGTTTATCTTTTATGCCCAATTTGGATATCTTGTAGCGCAAAACCCTCTCGGAAATGCCCAATTCTCTGGCAGCGCGGCTTTTGACATAATTGTTGCGTTTCAGGGCATCAAGAATCAGGCTTTTCTCAAGCATCTCAAGCCTTTCGGTCAGGCCGTAGTTTACCTCCTCGTCAAGTGGCAGGAAGTCCTTTCTGACGGAATGGGGCAACAGGTCAACGGTTATGTAGTCGCCGGTGCTCAGGACGCAAGCTCGTTCGACGATGTTCTCAAGCTCCCTGACATTGCCCGGGTAGTCATATCGCATGAGCAGTTCAAAGGTTCTCTTGTAAACCCCTTAACCTTCTTGCGTTCGCGGCTGCAATACTTATCCAGAAAATGGTCCAGCAGGTAGGGGATGTCTTCCCGTCTTTCTCTCAAAGGAGGAATGTGAATGTTTATCACATTTATCCTGTAATAGAGGTCCTCACGGAACTTCCCTTCCTCAACCAATTTCCTGAGGTCCTTATTGGTTGCAAAAATGAACCTGACATTGCATTTGCGTTCCCGGGGATCGCCTAATTTGGAAAACTTCTTTTCCTGAATCACCCTGAGCAGCTTGACCTGCACCATGGGCGGGGTTTCGCCGATCTCATCTAAGAACAGGGTTCCGCCCTCGGCCAGCTCGATATAGCCCATTTTGTCGCGGTCCGCGCCTGTAAAGGCTCCCGTTTTGTAGCCGAAAAGCTCCGATTCTATCAGGGATTCCGGAATGGCGGCAAGGTTAACGGGGACAAAAGTATGGTCTTTCCTTTTTGACATTGAATGAATCAATCTGGCGATCACTTCCTTCCCTGTGCCGCTTTCGCCGGTTATCAGCACATTGGCGTCCGAGGCGGCGCTTCTCATCGCAAGCGAAATAACCTCTTTCATGGCGCGGGATTGTGCGACTATGTCCTTGAATTCAATCTCAGGCGTGATTAGCGACCGTAACCTTGATACTTCCCTCTGCAGGTTAAGTGTGTTCAGCGCCCTTTTTATCAGCAGGGAGAGTTCCTCGATGTTGACCGGTTTCACAACGTAGTAAAATGCGCCTGATTTCATCGCTTCGACCACAAGCTTTACGTCCTGAAACGCCGTGATCATGATGACGGGGATGGTCGAATTGATGGACTGGAGCTCTTTAAGGACGTCTATCCCGCTGATGTCAGGCAATTTGTAATCCAGGAGCACCACGTCTATCAGCTCATTTTTGAAGCTCTCGATACCCTCTCTGCCATTTTCCGCTTCTATGACCGCATGCCCCATCGAGGAGAGGATATGTTTTAACAATTCCCTTTGAGAACTCTCATCCTCAATGACCAGTATTCGGGCTTTATCCACCATGCCTGCCCTCCGTAAACTTTATCACAAATGTTGTGCCCTTGCCCGGCGTGGAGGATACGCTGATCCTGCCGCCGTGAGCCTCCACGATTTTTTTGACGATCGGCAGTCCAATGCCCAGCCCGTTGCTTTTCGTTGTGTAAAAATAGTCGAATATGTGCTCAACCACGTCCTTCTCCATGCCCGTCCCGTTATCACTGATGCTGATTTCTATTGAATCGCCGCGTTTGTGTGCCCTGATGGTGATTCGGGGGGCTCGACTTTTTCAACGGCCTCGACACCGTTCTTGACGAGGTTAAAGATTACCTGTTCCATGTGGTGCGGATCGCACCTGACCGTAAAGCCTTCCGGTATATCCACATGGAAGTCAACTTTGGCGGCAATATCCGAATTCCCTTGATACTCTCGATGACTTTCCGGACGAGCTCTCTCAGGTTGCATTCGACAATCCGGGGTTCGATTGGTCTGGATACGCTTCTGAACTCGTTTACGATCCGGTTCAGCCTCTCGATCTCCTGCTCGATTATCTGGATGTATCTGGGATTGCAATTGCTATCGGAACGCAGCACCTGAACGGCCAGGTATATCGTGCTGAGGGGGTTTTTGATTTCGTGTGCCACAGCGGACGAAAGGCCGGATAGTTCCATGTAATGTTTCTGATGTTCGGATATAAGTTCGGACAGCCATAAAAATTGTTAACAAGCACACCTCATTTGAACAAACAAAAACTACTTCTCACTCTCCACAATCTCGTCTATGAACCCCTAAT
>JAMOPK010000226.1 GCA_027064565.1 Caldifarciminota bacterium
GTTAAGGAAATCGGCCTTTCCTACGTGATCCTGACTTCGGTCACGAGGGACGACCTGCCTGACGGTGGAGCTTCGATCTTTGCCGAAACCATCCGTCGAATAAAAGAGCTGAGTCCCGACACTTTTGTCGAAGCCCTTATCCCGGATTACCTTGACGATAACCTCAAGCTGGTGCTGGATTCCGGGGTCGATGTCATCGGACACAACATCGAGGTCGTCCGCCGCATAACGCCGCTGGTCCGTGATAGGAGGGCGAAATACGAGAAATCGCTTGAGGTTTTGAGACAGGCCAAAGCTTATTGTCCTGATGTTTACACGAAGTCCGGCATCATGGTGGGGATCGGCGAGACCGAGGATGAGGTCTATGAGGCAATGCAGGACCTCAGGGCAGTCGGATGCGACATCGTGACAATCGGCCAGTATCTCCAACCCACACCGAAGCACTATCCCGTCCATCGTTACGTCACACCTGAGGAGTTCAAAAGATACGAGGAGAAGGGCATGGAGATGGGGTTCCTTTACGTGGCATCCGGCCCGCTTGTCCGCAGTTCTTACAAATCTGCCGATTATTTCAGGAAGTTGGGCATCCTGAAGGATTGACCCACGCTTCCGCGAGGCTGTCCGGTGGATGGCGACCGCGGCTGGCCGTCCCATTCCTGTTTCCTTTGCCTGTCGTCATCAGAATAAGTCAAACTCCTGTGGAGCAGGCGCCCCGCCTGACAATGCCAATTTTTAAATCGACTTCCTCAGGCGTTCACTCTCCCAATAGATGTCAACATCCCTGCCGCAGATTTGCCAAAATTTTAATAAGTTAAGTCATTCTTTTGATTTGAGATGTGCCAGGCGGTCGGTTATATTTAGTTCAACATGGAAGATGAACAGCGGAATTTCTGGCAGCGGCGGGGAGCGAATTCCTTGCACATCGATGATACCCTGAAGCAGGATGTCATCAATGAGCTTGAGAAAAGGGTTTCTTTTCGATTGAAGTTCCCCGATGAACTGGAGAAAGAGTTTCTGGACTACTATTTCGTGAAAATGTTGCCTTACATAAAGTTTTCTCTGCGATTCGGATTGATCATCTACTTCCTTTTTGGACTGCTCGATTACCTCCTTTATCCGAATGTGGTTCAGCTTCTGTGGGCGATAAGATATGGAGTTGGAAGCCTGTTCATCGTCTGGGCATTAACTCAGTTTGAGTGGGTGGAGTCGGATTCGGCGCTGGAATTCGTGCAGGCGTTCAATCTGTTTGTTGTGGGGCTTTCCATTATTGCCATGCTTTCGTATCTGACCTTTGACGAAACCCAGAAATATTACGCCGGCGTGATGATAGTGACCTTTTACATCTACGTCGCATCTGGATTGAGACTCAAATATTCGATGGCAGCCGGCCTGATGCTCGCCCTGAGTTACATCATCGCCGCTTTCACCGTCCTGGACACGGGGAACACTTACATCACCAACAACGTCTTTTTCCTTGCTTCGGCGAACGTGATAGGCATCCTTTCAAGCGCTCTCAGCGAGCGGGCGCTGCGCAGGGATTTCCTGATGTCATATTTCTTTTACATCCAGAGCATCGAGGTCGAAAAACTGAACGACCAGTTGATGGAACTCTCACGGACGGACGAACTTACCCATCTGGCCAATCGGAGGTATTTTCACGAGATGGCCGAGAGGAGCTGGAGTGAGATGGTTGGCACGGACACGCCCATCTCCCTGCTGATGATAGACATCGATTATTTCAAGCTTTACAACGACATGCTCGGCCATCAGGCCGGTGACAGGTGCCTCAGCATGATGGGCGAAATTTTGAAAGGTTTTGAACGGAACCGCCTCGATCTTGCCGTCCGATACGGGGGAGAGGAGTTCCTTTTGATCCTATCCGGCGCCACGAACGATGAAGCTCTGGAGATAGCCACACGACTGAAAGACAGGGTGTTTGGGATGAAGATTCCGCATCCGGGGTCGGGCATAGCTGACTTTGTCACAGTCAGCATCGGGGTGGCAACACTTGTGCCGTCCGACACCAACGACATCTCAGACCTCATCAAAGCCGCCGATGAGGCGCTCTATCGGGCCAAAGCGGCAGGCAGAAACTGCGTTGTGAACGCAGGAGACCTGAGCGCTGTGTCTGAGTTATAATTTCACCTATGGCCAGAGTTTTTATCTCGATCGATATGGAGGGCATTGCAGGGCTCGCAAACTGGAAGGAGTCCCGTGAGGCGATGGGCCGGGAGATGGAGAAAGACCTCCTTGCTGCC
>JAMOPK010000227.1 GCA_027064565.1 Caldifarciminota bacterium
TCCAAAGGCACCAATCCGCATTCCGTCAAATGGGCGCTAAAGTCCTTCGACAAGCCGGTCATCCTGATAATGGGCGGGGAGGACAAGGGCGTGGACTTTTCGCCCCTTGTGAGCGACATCTGGAAAAAGGTCAAGTTCCTCGTGGTGCTTGGAAAGGCACGCAACAAGCTGGTGAAAACCTTTTCCAATGTCACCGAGGTCATTGAGGCCTCGGACATTGAGGATGCCGTTCTGAAGGCCTACCGCAAGGCGGAACCGGGTGACATCATCGTCCTTTCGCCCGGATGCGCGAGCTTCGATATGTTCAGGAACTACAAGGAAAGAGGAGAGGCTTTTGTAAATGCAGTTGCAACACTTAAGAGTCAAGAATGCGCCTGACTACGTCTATGTCGATCCGTGGTTCATCGTTCCGACGTTTCTCCTGACGGTCATCGGGATAATTATCGTCTATACCTCGTCTTTCTACATAAGTTCGAGATTCAGCACTTCTTTCGGCCACTTCTATTTCGTTACAAGGCACATGATCAACATCCTGCTCGGCATAGTGCTGATGACGTTCCTGAACGCTTCACGGATGGAAGACCTGCTGAAGGCTTCCCGGTCGTTGATCGCCATCGCCATCCTCCTGCTCATAGGGCTGCTGATTTTCGGACACACCATCGCAGGGGTCAAAAGGTGGATCAGGGTGGCCGGATTCAGCTTTCAGCCATCGGAGTTCGCCAAATTCGCCCTCATCGTTTATGCTGCAGACTACCTGCACCGCAAGCCGTCATCAAACTCGTTCAAACACGATTTCCTGCCGATCTTCGGGGTGATCTCGTTCGTGAGCCTGCTGGTTGCACTCCAGCCAAGCCTTTCGATGTCAGCGCTGATATTCGCAATCGGGATCATCATGCTTTTCGCCGGGAACATGAGGGTTCGCTATCTCCTCCTGACGCTCTTTGTCGGGTTTGTCCTGTTCGCCATTTTCGTAAAATTCGTGCCTTACGCCCGGCACAGGATAATCCGTTTCCTTGCAAGTGACGTGATGCAGGTCAAACAGGGGCTGGCGGGCATGTCGCAGGGCGGCCTATGGGGAAAAGGCGTCGGTAAGGGCGTCATGAAGTTCCTGTATCTGCCTGCACCTTTCACCGATTTCATTTTCGCTGTGATCGGCGAGGAATTCGGGTTCATCGGGACGTCGATCGTCACTCTGCTCTACCTGACCATCCTGTTGCACGGGTATCACGTGGCGTCCGAGATAATGCTGTTCGGCAAACGGTATTTCGGACACGCCCTGCTTGCGGTGGGGTTCTCCACGGCCATCGCACTGTTCGGATTCGTCAACATCTCCATCGTGCTGGGCAAACTCCCGCCGACCGGTGTGCCCCTGCCGTTCATCACCTACGGCGGTTCGGCCGCACTGTTCAACTTCTCCGCCATCGGCGTCCTGCTGTCGGTGTCCTCCACTCTGAACAGGCTTCAAGCCGAGCGGAGGATATTCCCATGAAATTCATCGTTGCCAGCGGCGGAACAGGCGGCCATATCTATCCAGCTGTATCGGTCGCGATTGAGGCGAAGAAGGCCGGGAACGAGGTCGTTTTCCTGATCGGCGGCTCGAAGATACCCGCAGAGAGGTTCACAAACTGGCTGGAAGAGCATCGAATCCCGGTGGTGTGGATTCCGGCGGAAAGGCATCCGCTCAGCCTGCTCAAGGGTTTCCTCAAAACGGCATTGACGCTGCCCGACGTGGCAGCAGGAGGCAGGACAGCCGTCATCGCCGCTGGCAGTTACGCTGTGGCGCCTGTCCTGTCGGCAGCCGTGCTCAACGCAATCCCTATCTACCTGCTTGAGCAGAACATGGTGCCCGGCAAGGTCATCCGATTCTATTCCCGATTCGCCAGATGTGTGTTTTCGGAGTTTCCGCTGAAACGGCGTCGATTCGTCCATTCCGGGAACCCACTCAGGCCGATGCCTTTGCTTGACAAAACAGCTGCCCGTCGAAAATTGGGGCTGCCTGAGGAGAGGTTTATCGTGCTCGTCCTCGGCGGGAGTCAGGCCTCGTCAAAATTGGCCGAACTCGCTGTCCAGATCGCTAAGTCCATGCGGGATGTGACCTTCGTGGTTCAGACAGGCGGTAAAATCCCTCACATCGGCCCCGAAAACGTGGTTTTCAAAGAATTCATCCACGAAATATGGCTCTACTACAGCGCCGCTGACCTGCTCGTTGCAAGGGCAGGTGGCGGAACGATAGCCGAGGCCGCACTTTTCGGGCTGCC